>NZ_JBFHGD010000181.1:0-6896 GCF_041583255.1 Trichloromonas sp.
AGAAGCACAACTCGGCATGGAAGTACGGTTACCTGGTCTGGCTCGGCGTGCGCTCCGGACTGCAGAAAGCCGGGGTCGGCGTCAAGCTGTTCCGCGAAATCAAGCTGCGCATGATCGACCAGGGGGTGAGGATGATGATCATCGACACCGACGCCGACAACGAGGCCGGCATCCGCTTCTTCAAAAAGCAGGGGTTCGGCAACATCCAGCAGCACGTCTACATGACCCTCAACCTGTCCCGCAAAACCGTCCGCAAACGGAGAAAACCCGCATGAGCGAACTTCTCGAACCGGTCTGGCACGCCATCGACCCCGAACGACTGCGCAACACCCTGATGGAGATGCTTGAAATCTACTCGCCGGCAGGCAAAGAGGAAGACATCCAGCTCTACCTCGAAGCGCTGCTGCAGAAAGCCGGCTTTGCCGTCGAACGCCAGGAGGTCGAGGAAGACCGCTTCAACCTCAAGGTGACCATGGGCCAGGGTCCGCCGCGCCTCTACCTGGTCGGCCACGTCGACACGGTGCCGGCCTGGGACCTGGAGGAATTCGAACCGCAGGAAGAATGGGGCGTGGTGCGCTGCCGAGGCCGCGCCGACATGAAGGGCGGCTGCGCCGCCATGGTCGAAACCTTTCTCGCCCTGGCCACCCTGCCCGAAGAGCAGCGGCCGCCGGTCGGCCTGCTGCTGGTGGTCGGCGAAGAAGAGAACGGCGACGGCAGCGCCACCTTTCTCCTCGGCGAAAAGCCCCCCTGGGTGGTGATCGGCGAACCGACCGCGCTGGCTCCCTGCTTCAGCCATTACGGCTACCTCGAAGCCGGGCTGGTCACCCGCGGCCGGCGCATCCACTCGTCGCTCCCCGAACTCGGCCACAACGCCATCGAATCGATGCTGCGGGTGCTGCTCAACCTCGGCCGGCATCCCCTCTTCAGCAAGGAAACCCCGGAACTGGTCTACTCGATCCGCGAACTCAGCTCGGCGCGGGCCGGCTTCGTCGTCCCCGACCGCTGCGAAGCCTGGATCGACCTGCACCTGCCCCCCGAAACCGATCCGGCCAGCGTTCGCCAGGGGATGGAAGAGCAGGTCGAAGGCGCCGCCGCCTTCGTCGACGACCTCGACATCGAAATGACCTTTACCTTCGATTCGCGCGGCTACCGGCTCGACACCGACAACTGGCTGACCGACGTGATCGAAGACATCTATCCCCGGCTCAACCTGCCGCTGCAGTACGACGCCTTTCGCTCCCACTCGGACGGCAACCTCTTCTTCGAAGCCGGCGTCAAACCGCTGATTCTCGGCCCCGGCTCGCTCGAGACCGCCCACACCCCCGACGAGCAGACCTCCCTCGGCGAAGTCGAAGCCGCCGCCCGCATCTACGCCGCCCTCTGCCTGGCCGCCGGCGAAAAACGGGGCGGACTATGAGCCAAGCCCAAACCATCATCCAGACCGACGATGTCCGGGTGCGGATACTCGAACTGCAACCCGGCCAGGCAACCCCCTGGCATTACCACACTGAAATCACCGACTTCATGGTCGGCCTCAGTGGCGACCTGCTGGTCGGCCTGCGCGACCCCGCCGAAGAGATCCCCCTGCCGCCGGGCAGCCGCTGTGAAATCGCCGTCGGGCGGGTTCACCAGGTGGCCAACCGCAGCGCCGTCGAGGCGGCGCAATACCTGCTGGTGCAGGGCGTCGGCACCTACGACTTCATCGAGGCCGACAACTGACCTGGCACGCAAAGGACTTGCCGTGGAGCCTTATCGCCCGACTCACAACGACGACACCAGCCTGCCGGACGAGGTGATTTCTGCCCTGCGCGGCGGCGCCAAGATCGAAGCAATCAAGCGGCTGCGCCAGATCCGCCATATCGACCTCAAAGACGCCAAAGAACAGGTCGAGACCTACCAGCGCAGCCATCCCGATACCAGCGACTTCTCCCCGTCAACACCCCCAGCAACAGCACCGTCCTCCAAAAAAGGCCTGCTGATCGCCCTCACGGTGATCATTGCCTTCGGCTGGGCCTTTATCACCAGCCTCGAAGCCGTCAGCAGCCTGATCGTGCTGGCCAACCTCGACGGCTACCAGGCAGACATCTTCACCATCGACAAACTGCGCCACGATTCCGACGGCGAAGGCGGACTGACCTGGGGTTTTGACGGCAAAATCGCCGGGCACGCCGAACGGCTCTACGCACCGCATCTCGCCGACACCAGCAGACCCGAGTTCAGAGAACTGCAGAAGCTCTTTCCCGAAGGGACCGCGATGCAGGCCTGGTACAACCCCGAGGTCACCGCCACCCTCTTCCAGGGCCGCAGCCTGCGGGTCATCCCCTACACCCCGGACCTGAAACAATCGGAGTTCAACCGTTTTATCTGGTGGATCAAGTACGCCCTCGCGCCACTGCTGCTCGTCCTGTTTCTCTCCAAACACCTGAATTCACGAACGACGCCCATCATTAAAGATTGACAATAACCCCTCAAAAGAGATAGAAAATCTCATGTGATTTTTTATGCATTCAAACAGTGCGCCTTGAAGTTAAACTCACCATTACCCACGTGGCATTCCAGGGTCACAATACCAATTTTAATATACTCGTCAGTTCTATCGCACTGTACTGGGGGCAAATTTTGCCTGCCAGGACCTCGCGACTCCCTATCCCCGACTATCCTCACCACATCACTCCACATAGTTGCGCTTGATGGACGTGTTCAGTGAAGACGGCGACCGTCATACCTACCTACAATTTCTTTGGGTATCTTGCGAAGAGGGGTGAAGCTATGACGGCGGACTTTTCCAGACCAGTTGTCTTCCGGTGAAGGGGTCAAAGATGTAGTCAGGGGGAAAGTATGTTCCGCTGTCGGGATTGTATTTCAGCCGTCCGGCTTCGCCGGAGAAGTTGAGGGTGTGAAATCCCATCAGCCCGAGGGAGAAGCGTTTTTCCACGCCGCTGCTCTTGTCGAACGTCCAGTAGACGACCCGGTTGGTCTGGCCGGGAGTGCGCAATGAGACCCGCTCCAGGGTTCGGGTCTGCCCTTGTCGCGTCGTCACCCTGAAGATTTCGTTGCCGAGGTTTTCAATGCGGCTCAGATCCGAGAACCGGTATTCATGCACTGCCCCTCCCATCCGGCCTTCGATCGTCCCCCGGGCCAGAATACGTGAAACCTTGACGCTTACCCCCTTGTGGTCGACCAGGGTGGCCCTCAGGTATTCATCGGCCGATATTGTGCCGGGAACCCCGCACAGGATCAGCAGAACCAACAGCAAGGCCCCCAGCGCCTTCGTTCTCATGCAGCCTCCTTGACGGCCAACTCTCCAGTGCAGACACCGACAAGTATAGCAACGATCTTGGCGATTTTCCTCTGCCACCGTTTCAGCGGAGCGAAGTTGCGAGAAATTCGGCTTTGGCGTGTCGGGAGTATCGCAGAAGGAGATTTGCACGTCAGGATGACCGGTGATGAGGGCTTGCGGCAGGCGGGACGGTTTGCCAAAAGCTGGGAGTTGTGACTGTGCAGACCTTCACTCTGCCTGGCTTAAAAGAGAAAAGGGGCAGGATTGAATATCCTGCCCCCGGAACATGCCCACCCGCTATCCCTTACTACAGCTGGAATCGCTCCATGATTTCCCGGTTGCGGGCAATGCCGGCCTGAACCCGCTCGATGAGCTCGCGCCCCTCCTCCGGCGTGAAGGCCTTCTTTTCCACCTCGGCTTCCAGTTCGTGCAGGTAATCGAGGAGCAGACCCTGATTATCGTGAAGGGCCGCCACAAAAGTCCGCAGTTCCTTGGCAAGCTGGTTGGTGCAATCGGCCAAATCCTTCAGGTCGTCCCACTGGCGCAAGTGAATCTGCACCCCGAGGTTCCCTCCGGCGATCTCCTTTAACCCTTTTTTCAGGCGGTAGACGGGACCGGCGACTTTATGACTGACAAAAATACTGAAACCGCCGAACAGGATGATGGCCACACCGACACCGGGCCAGACCCTGCCGTGAAGATCCAGCAGAGTCCGAGCCGCCTCCGCCTGCTGTTGGAGTGAGCCGCCGGAAACCATCGCAAAAATGTAGGGAGAGAACACCACCCCCATCAGGATAAAAGTATATACCAGCAGCATGAGGACGGTAAGAATGATGTACTTCGTCTGAAATTTCCAGTCGATGAAATACTTTCTGCGCCGATAGGTTTTCATAAGGAATCCTAGTGGGAAATGTTCTGTTCCGTTACAGTCACGATAGTCTGCGCCGAATCCTTGGCCTTGACCTTCAAGACATATTCGCCAGCGATGGAGCCGTCATAGCTAACAAATGCCGAAATGTGTTTCTTCATGTTATCGCAGGTAACAACATCGAAAACCACGTTGCCCCCCAGATCGGTGCAATTGTCGAAATTGAGGCCCACAGGAAAGTTCCCATGATCAACCTGATACCCTGCCAGCATCGTTCGAACGCTCTCGAGAACGGAAACACTCATGGTCAGGCGGGCTTTATCCACGTATTTGAAATATCCAAAGACTGAAACACTGGCAAGAATCCCGATTATCGCCACTACAATCAGGAGCTCGATCAGTGTAAAACCCCGTTCACGTTCTGCAGCAGGCATGAGCCCCCCTTTTGCGCTCTTCTGTAAATCCATTTCGTTCAACTCAGAGCAACTGAACCTTGAAACGTCCACTTTTCTCACAAGATTATTCATCCTTACAGACCTTTGTGAAGAGAAGATCGACCGTTTAAAAATACCGGCATGCCCCATTTGCTTCAGGGGACAACTCCGACCAAACCACATCGCTGCACGCGTCGAAATGATCAAGACGCACGAGCACACAGAGAAAAGGGAATACCTTCTCCGCCAGAATACACCCCTTGGCTACAAAACCATTCCGGCCTTGGGCGATTAAACTCGTAATGACAGACGCCGCCGAATGGTTGCATACCGGCGTATCGATCAGAGGATGAAATATACATAAGGAGAAGGTGTGTCAGAAAGTTGCCCCCCCCCCCGGAGAACCTTGCAAAAGACCGTTACCATCTGCATCGAAGTCGGCACACAAGTGCCCCATAAGTTGACAGGATAGACTGTGCCGGCGAATTCCGTACTCGTTCACCGTGTCACACACAAACTATAAACAATAAAGGATTAAATCACAAGACATTCGAGATTCTGCACAATCGGGCAATAACCTGCACGTGACTTTCCGCAAAGACCGTTCTGGCGCCATAGATGCCCGAATTAAAACCATAATTTGATTGCCGTGAACATGTCTAAGATGATATAAGAACAACGCACGTGAACCACAGGCTCACCCCTGTGGTTTTTTATTTTTCTCGAAAAGGAATTATTCCCGCCATGATCAGCGCACATAACGTGGCCCTCGCCTACGGCAAGAGGGTTATTTTCAAAGACGTCAACATAAAGTTCATCCCCGGCAACTGCTATGGCCTGATCGGCGCCAACGGCGCCGGCAAATCGACCTTTCTGAAAATTCTCGCCGGTGAAATCGAGGCGGACAAGGGCGAAGTCTCGGTCGGCAGCGGCGAGCGGATCGCCATGCTGCGCCAGGACCATTTCGCTTTTGACGAAGAGACGGTCTTCAATACCGTGATGATGGGGCACCAGCCGCTCTACAAGCTGATGGCCGAGCGCGAGGCGATCTATTCGAAGGGGGAGTTCACCGAGGAGGACGGGATCCGCTCGGGCGAGCTCGAAGCCGAGTTCGCCGAGATGAACGGCTACGAGGCCGAATCAGAAGCGGCGGTGCTATTGAACGGCCTCGGCATTTTCGAGGAACTGCGCCACAAGAAGATGAAGGAGCTCGAGGGGGGGGAGAAGGTGCGCGTGCTGCTGGCCCAGGCCCTGTTCGGCAACCCCGACATCCTGCTGCTTGACGAGCCGACCAACCACCTCGACCTCAAATCGATCGCCTGGCTGGAGGATTTTCTCTCCCGCTTTCAGAACACGGTCATCGTGGTCTCCCATGACCGCCACTTTCTCAACCAGGTCTGCACCCACGTGGCCGATATCGACTTCGGCAAGATCACCGTCTATGTCGGCAACTACGACTTCTGGTACGAGGCCAGTCAGCTGGTGCTGAAGCAGAAACAGGAAGAGAACCGCAAGGTCACCGACAAGGCCAACGACCTCAAGGAATTCATCCAGCGCTTTTCCTCCAACGCCTCCAAGGCCAAGCAGGCGACCTCGCGCAAGAAGCTGCTCGACAAACTCACCATCGAAGACATGCCGGTCTCTTCACGCAAATATCCCTTCGTCGTCTTCAAGGCGGAGCGCCCCTGCGGCGACATCATCCTCGAGATCAAGGACCTGTGCAAAACGATCGACGGGGTCAAGGTGCTGGACAAGTTCAGCCTGACCGTCAACAAGGGGGACAAGATCGCTTTTGTCGGCGGCGACAGCCAGACCAAGTCGACCCTGTTCCAGATTTTGGCGGGAGAACTCGAACCCGACAGCGGCAGCTTCCGCTTCGGCATCACCATCACCTCGGCCTACTTTCCCAAGGAAAACGGCAGTTACTTCCAGAACGACCTGAACCTGATCGAGTGGCTGCGCCAGTTCGCCCCCGGCGAGGGGGAGAGTTTCGCCCGCGGCTTTCTCGGCCGCATGCTCTTCTCCGGCGAAGAGGCGACCAAGCAGTCCAGCGTCCTCTCCGGCGGCGAGAAGGTGCGCTGCATGCTGGCCAAGATGATGCTCACCGGGGCCAACGTGCTGGTCTTCGACGAACCGACCAACCACCTCGACCTCGAATCGATCACCGCCCTCAACAACGGCCTGCTCGCCTATCCGGAAGTGATCCTGTTTGCCAGCCACGACCACAAGTTTCTCTCAACGGTCGCCAACCGGATCGTCGAATTCACCCCCGGCGGCTTCATCGACCGCTCGATGACCTTTGACGAATACCTGG
>NZ_JBFHGD010000182.1:0-6820 GCF_041583255.1 Trichloromonas sp.
GAGCGGCGAGCCCGAGTAGCGGATGTGCTGCGCCCCGCGAAACTGGGGGCCGTGCAGGTGACCGAGGGCGGCGTAGGAGAAATCCTTGAAATAGTCCGGTGAGACTTGGTCGGCCCCGCCGATGGAGAGTGGCCGTTCCGATTCGGACACCTCGCCGCCGGCCAGATAGCAGTGGGCGATCACCACGCAGGGGCGTGTTGGGCCGTTATCCTGCTTTATCTGCTCCAGCAGGTAGGCCATCGCCTCGTCGTGGCTGGAGACCTCAACGTCAAGCACATGGCGCACCGTGGCCGGGTCGGCGTAGGGGATCGGATAAAAGGCCACTTCGCCGGTATCCCCCTTGAGCACGATCGGTTGCGGCACGCTCCACAGCGGCCCGGCCACATGCAGACCGGCGCCGGCCAACTGCCGCGAGGCAAAGCCCAGCCGCTGCGGGCCGTCGTGGTTGCCGGCGAGCAGGATCAGGGGAACCTGCAGCTCGTTGCAGATGCGGTGGACGCAGTCGTCGAGCAACTCCACCGCCGTCGCCGGTGGGACCGAGCGGTCGTAGATATCGCCGGCGACCACCACCACATCGACCTTGCGCTCGCGGACGATGTCGATGATCTGCTCCAACGCCAGGCGCTGGTCGTCGAGCAGTGAAATGTTGTGAAACTGGCGGCCGAGATGCCAGTCGGAGGTGTGCAGGATGCGCATGGAGTTATCCTTGAAAAGGTCGTGCAAGAGGATAGCAGGGGTGCGTGGGGAGGGCAAAGAAAAATAAAATCCATGAATCATCAATTAAGTTCGTGTATAGTCCTGAAATAAGACAATAAAACATCCAATAATCGGTTTGAGTCCGCGTGTTGCATGGAGGGTTTCTGACGTGCTTGACCTGAGCAGTTTGCAAAAGGCGATTGGTTCTCTGGATTCGCTTCTCTTGCGGGTTCGGGATGACGCATTTATGGCCGGACTGGACGAGGTGCTGCAGAAGGGGCTGCGCGCCGGGGTTATTCAAAACTTCGAATTTACCTTCGAGCTCTGCTGGAAATTCATCCAGCGCTGGATACGACTCAACAGGTCGCCTGAAGACGCCGAGCCTCTGGTTCGCAAGGATCTGTTCCGGATGGCGGCCCGATACGGCCTGGTCTCCGATCCGACCCTGTGGTTCGACTATGCCGAAGCCCGCAATCTGACTTCGCATACCTACGATGAAAATCGGGCGCAGGAAGTCTACAACGTCGCGGTCGGCTTTATCGATGAGGCCAGGTATCTGCTGGCACAACTGGAAAAAACGAATGATTGATCTTGATAAAACATGTCTGGACGAAGTCCGCAGGATTCTTCGGGATCATGTGCCTGAATGTGAAGTTCGGGTTTTCGGATCAAGGGTCGATGGCACCGCCAGGCGCTATTCCGACCTGGACCTGGCCCTGGTTGATGCGAAAAAGCTCGATTCCAGGCGGCTGGCGCGATTGAAAGAAGCCTTTTCCCGTTCAAATCTGCCGATCCTGGTGGATGTTCTCGATTGGTCCGTGACCAGTCCCGAATTTCGCAAGGTGATTGAAAAACGGTACGAGGTGCTGCAGTAGACCCAGGGCAAATGGAAAGAAGCTAAGACAAAGCAGGGGAAGCGGATCGTGCGCTTCCCCTGCTTTTTTTACGTTGCGGACCAGGATTTCGGGGTCGGCTGCTGTTTCTGTGGACAAGGGAAAAACGGTGGCTCCGAGAGGGTTTCGGCGGCGCCGGCTTCGGCCCGGCAACTTGCGACCGGGGGCGTGCATGATATATTAAAGACGTGGTTTAGTTGTTTGGCGTCAGCCCGATCGGATCGATATGAACTGGAATTCCTGCCCAACTGGAGCTGATGCCATGTCCTGCCGTTTCGCTGCTCGTCCCCTGCCGCTCTGTTTTCTGCTGGTCCTGCTGCTATTATCACTCAGTGGTTGCGTCAGTCGCTTGAGCGACGGCATGGCTCGCTCGGTGCTGAACAATCCCGACCCCGATACGGTCAGGCTGGGGATCCCGGCCTACCTGCTGCTGCTCGACGGCCTGATCCAGGACGATCCCGACGACGAGGCGCTGCTCGTTTCCGCCAGCTCCCTGCATGCCCTCGGCAGCGCGCTAGAGCCGGAAGGGGCGCCCCACCGGCTGCGGCTGGCCGAACGGGCCTGGCAGTATGGTGTCCGCGCGGTCTGCGCCCGCGATGGAAATCGCTGCGGGAGCTGGGACAAGTCGTTCACCGAATTCACCGCCGGGCTCGGCACGCTGGAAAAAGCCGACGTGCCGGCCTACTACGCTTTCGGGGTCGGCTGGATGGCCCGTTTGCAGGCCGACGGCGAAAGATTCCAGGTGCTGGCCGAACTGTCCCGGGTCGAGGCGCTGTTCGCCCGCCTGGTGGAGCTGGACGAAGGTTTTCAGCAGGGCGGCCCGCAGCTCTACCTGGGGATCCTGCGCCTGCTGCGCCCCCCCTCTCTTGGGGGGGATCCGGAGCGTGGGCGGGCCCACCTGGAGCGGGTCATCGTGCTTTCGGCAGGGCGCAACCTGGAGGCCCGGGTCGAACTGGCCCGTCGCTACGCCCGCATGCTCTACGACCGCGAACTTCATGATCGGTTGCTTCGCGAGGTGCTGGCCGCCGACCCGGCGGCTGAAGGGCTGACCCTGTTCAACGTGCTGGCGCAGGAGGAGGCCCTCCGGCTGCTCGAGTCGGCTGACGACTATTTCCCGTAGGGGCGGACCGGTGTGCGCCCGTTCGCCTGAACCGTGAATCGCCTGATTTGGAGTGCCCTATGCGATACCTCCTGTTTATCCTTCTGTTGATCCTGTTTGGAGCTTTTCCCGCCTCGGCCGCCACCCTCAAGCTGGCCACCCTGGCCCCGGAAGGCTCGGCCTGGATGACGCAGATGCGCGAGGGGGCCGCCGAGATCAAAGAACGCACTTCCGGCCGGGTCGTGATCAAGCTCTATGGCGGCGGGGTCATGGGCAACGAAAAGAGCATGCTGCGCAAAATCCGTATCGGGCAGCTGCAGGGAGGCGCTTTTACCGGCGGCGGGCTGGCGGAAATCTACCCGGACCTGCGCATCTACAGCCTGCCGCTGCTGTTCAGCTCCCTGGCCGAGGTCGACCACGTCCGCGCCGAACTCGATCCGGTGCTCAAGGCCGGGCTTGAGCAGAACGGGTTTGTCAGTTTCGGGTTCGCCGAGGGGGGCTTTGCCCTGCTGATGGGCAACCATCCGATCACCCTGCTTGAACATCTGAAAAACCAGAAACTCTGGGTGCCCGAAGGGGACGGCGTAACCGCGGCGGTGATGCAGGAACTCGGCCTGTCGCCGATCACCCTGCCGATCAGCGACGTGCTGACCGGGCTGCAGACCGGCCTGGTGCACATCGTCGGTGTCTCGCCCATCGGCGCCCTGGCCTTTCAGTGGCACACCAAGGTCAAGTACATCACCAAAGCGCCGATGGCCTACCTGTTCGCCACCCTGGCCATCGATAAAGGCGCCTTCGACAAGCTGAGCGAGGCTGATCGGCAGCTGGTCCGCGAGGTGATGGAGCGGGTCTATCGCCGCTTCGATGCCGACAACCGGGCCGATGAGCAGGTTGCCATCGACGCCTTGCGCCGCGATGGGCTGACCTTCGTGTCCCCGCAACCGGGCGAGGTCGAGGCCATGCGCCAGCGGGCCGGCAAGGCCCTGGAACGGTTGAGCGCCGAGGGGGCTTTTTCGCCGCAGATGTATAACCGGGTGGGAGAACTGGTCCGCGCTTACCGGGCGCAGGCGCCGCCATGAGCCCGCTGCTGGATGCCCTCGATCGCTTCGGCCGCGCGCTGGAAAACCTGCTGCTCTGTGCCCTTCTGCTGACCATGGTGGGCCTGGCGGTCTGGCAGATTGTCGCCCGCAACCTGTTCGGGGGCGGGCTGCTCTGGGCCGACGAGTTTTTGAAAATCCTGCTGCTCTGGCTCGGCATGGTCGGCGCCGTGGCGGCCAGCCGTGAGCTGAAGCATATCCAGATCGATGTCCTGTCCCGATTACTCCCCGACCGCCTCAAGGCTCTATCGCAATTCGTCACCGGCCTTTTCACTGCCGTTGTCTGCGCCTTTGGCGCCTGGCACGCCGCCCGCTTCGTGCTGCTGGAGCGGGAGTTCGGCTCCACCGTCCTCGGCAATGCCCCGGCCTGGGTGTTTCAGGCCATCATCCCGGTCGCCTTCGGCCTGATTGCCTACCGCTACACCGTCGATTGCAGCCGTCGCCTGCTGGCCCTGCTGCGTGGGGAGACGCCATGCCCCTGATCGGCCTCGGCCTGCTCCTGCTGGCCCTCTTCGGAGCCCCCCTCTTTGCCATCATCGCCGCCAGCGCCTTGCTTGGCTACCGGCACGCCGAGATCGACCTGGCGGCTCTTGCGGTCGAGGTCTACCGGCTGGCCGAGATGCCGGTGCTGCTCGCCATCCCCCTTTTTACCCTGGCCGGCTACCTGCTCGGCGAGAGCGGCGCCCCCCGGCGGCTGGTCAACCTGAGTCGGGCCCTGTTCGGCTGGCTGCCCGGCAGTCTGGCCGCCGTCGCCCTGATCACCTGCGCCTTTTTTACCGCCTTTACCGGCGCCTCCGGGGTGACTATCATCGCCCTCGGCGCTCTGCTCTACCCGGCCCTGCAGCAGGCCGGCTACGACGAGCATTTCAACCTCGGCCTGATCACCACCTCGGGGAGCCTCGGCCTGCTCTTCGCCCCCTCGCTGCCGCTGATTCTCTACGGTATCGTCGCCCAGCAGACCGACGTCGGCAAGGCGGTCAGCATCGATCAACTCTTCATCGCCGGCATCCTTCCCGGCAGCCTGATGCTGGTGCTGCTGCTCGGCTACTGCCTCTGGCACAACCGCCACCGCGCGCGTCCGCAGCAGTCACAGCAGGTCGGCCCCGGTCGCGCCCTGCGCGAGGCCATCTGGGAGCTGCCGCTGCCGTTCATCGTGCTCGGCGGCATCTACAGCGGCACTTTCGCTGTCTCCGAGGCCGCCGCCGTCACCGCCCTCTACGTGCTGGTGGTCGAGGTCGGCATCCTGCGCGAAATCAAGCTGCGTCAGCTGCCGGTCATCATCCGCCAGTCGATGGTCATGGTCGGCGGCATCCTGATCATCCTCGGCGTTTCCCTCGCCTCGACCAACGTGCTGATCGACGCCGGGGTGCCGGAGCGGCTCTTTGTCTGGGTGCAGGAGCATGTCTCCAGCCGCCTGACCTTCCTGATCTGGCTCAATATCTTCCTGCTGCTGCTGGGCGCCCTGCTCGACATCTTCTCGGCCCTGGTGCTGGTGGTGCCGCTGATCCTGCCGGTGGCGGTCGGCTTCAACGTCGATCCGCTGCACCTGGGGATCATCTTTCTCGCCAACATGCAGATCGGCTATCTCACCCCGCCGATCGGTCTCAATCTCTTTATCGCCAGCTACCGCTTCGAACAGCCGATCCTCACCCTCTATCGCGCCACCCTGCCGTTTCTGCTCATCCTGCTGCTCTGTGTGCTGATCATCACCTACTGGCCCTGGCTCAGCCTCGGGCTGGTCGGCAGGTGAAGCGGGGGGTGAGTCGGTTGCTGGAGGGATTGCCCGAAGGCAACTTCGAATTATACTGTAGGGAGGGAGCGTTAGTTAACGACTGCAGCCAACTTAGGATGGAGGTGCGCTATGCCACGCGTTCAGGTGATGATTTCGGCAAGCTGGCTGAGGAAATTGGCCCTGGTAATCGTCCTGCTCCTGGCAGGAATGTTGGCCGGCTGCGCGGCGTCCCGTTCGCCGGTGACGGGAACCTTCGACGCTCCCGCCCAAAAGAACCTCGGTGCCCAGAGGGTGAGCGTGTTCTTCCATTTTCGGCATCTGACCCAGGAGCACGGCTTTGATACTATCCCGAAGCTCAAGGCCCAGGGGGTTAAGGACTTCGACAACCTGTTTCGGGACGCGCTCGGCGAGATCAGCAACATTTCCGGCTATGTCACCTTCACCGAATCGCCGACCGACGTCAACAATCCCCAGCGCCGCCAGGAACGCGAGACCTTCAGGCAGGACAACGAGTACACCCTGCAGGTCGATTTCTTCGAAGAATCCTCCTTCAAGCAGCAGTGCCTGAGCGCCACCATCAGCCTGTTGAGCCTGACCCTGATCCCGATGCCCTATACCTGGGATTACACCATCACCGCCAAGCTCTCCGACACATCCGGCAAGCCGGTTCGCAGCTACCAGCGAAAGGCCTCCCTCAATAACTGGGTGCAGGTCGTGCTGATGTTCGCCTACCCCTTTCATCCCCTCGAAGGGAAGCGCGAAGAGATCTACGCCGAGTCGCTCCATGACATCTTCCGGCAGATCGAGTCGGAGAAGGTGCTGAAGAAGTAGCGAGAGGGCAAATCGATGAAGATGGGATTTTATCCCTGCGCATAAGGAGCGTAAGACGGGTCGTGTCGGCACATTCCACCGACCGTCCCGGAAAAATCCGGGGCGGGCCCGATAACAGTGGCATTGATCGCTGCGCCGGCTACTTGATTGGTCCGGTGAAGAGCCAGTCGTTTTCCTCGCCGGCGGTATGGCAACCGATGCAGTCGGCGACCTTCCCCTCCGCGGCGATCTTGCCGTCGGGGGTGTATTTGAGCCAGAACCAGTCCCCCGCCTCCGGGTTGTAATCCTTGACTTTGTACATGACCGTCACCGCTGCCAGTTCTTTTTCGGCGGTATAGTTCTCCTTGACGATGAAGGCGGTGTCGGGGATCTCGCCCGCATGCCCCTCGATCGCGTAGAAGGCCAGCGGCGAAACGTAGGTGGTTAAATACGCTCCGTGCGGATGCTGGCCCGGGTAGAGATTCTCTTTGCC
>NZ_JBFHGD010000183.1:0-6757 GCF_041583255.1 Trichloromonas sp.
CGGCGTGCGCGCGATCGACAGCGAAGAACGTCAGCGCCTGCGCGACAGCGGGATCTGCATCTACACCATGCGCGATATCGACGAGCGCGGCATCGGCGCCGTCATCCGTGAGGCGCTGCAGCGGCTAGAACACCGGCAGCGGCTGCACGTCAGCCTTGACGTTGACTGCCTCGACCCCATGGCTGGGCCGGGCGTCGGCACCACCGCTCCGGGGGGCCTGAGCTACCGGGAAGCCCAGCTGCTCATGGAGATCATCGCCGACTCCCAGCGCCTCTGCTCACTTGACATCGTCGAAATTAACCCGATCCTCGACCACCGCAATCAGACCGCCCAGCTTGCCGTTGAACTGGCCGCTTCGCTATTCGGAAAACGCATCCTGTAGCCGCAGCAGCGTGCGCTAAAGATAAAATGAGCCGTGAGGCAGCCGAGCTGAAGCGACTCGGCATCTTTAATGTAAGGGTTAAACCGGATAAAGACGGGGGAGGACGCTGGATCGACCCTTTGGGGCGTGATCCTGCGGCTGGAACAGGCATTGTGGATGATTCAGAAGAAGTAACGGGAAGTTATGACGGGGAACGTGTTATCTTTCAGATTCTGCACTTGAGCTGAGAGAAACTTAGGCGGCGACGGTGGCGGGAGGAAAACTTCAAGTCAAAGCTATCCTGTTGCGACCGGGAATCGGCCAGGCAAAGCCACTGATACGCCAGGGCAAGCGCTTCGAAAAATTTTTGCAGGCTCGTTGCTATCATCTTATTTTCCCTCAACTGCGGTTGCATTACCGGTCTGTTTACGCGGTCGGACACCAGAGGTCCACCTTGCTGCAGACATGGTAAGACCTTTCTCCTGGCACCGTCAATACGGGGGAAAAAGCAAAATGCTGTTCGACAATAATACCAGCACCCAAGATGCTGGTATTATTGATTTACGACCTGCGGCAACGGCATTTTAATAATTATTATAAATACCTTAGGCAGCCAATTAAACGGTGTCTTTCATCCTTTTCCGAAAAAAGGTCTTACCGCCCTTCCTGCAGCAGGTCGCAGGCCTCACACAAACGGGCCCGCCCCGACAGGGGCGGGCCCGCAAACCCGAAACAACAATCAATGGTTATAATGGTGCGTTACCGTTCACTCCTGAGACGGGGCCGCCTCGGCATTGCATTTCACGACGATATCCCTGAGCCAGGAAATCTCGGCGGGCACAAACTCCTTGGAACACTCGGTCCCGACATTCAAAGCCCAATGCAGCGGCGACTCGGACATCTCGGCCACCACGTGCCCCGCAACCACCACGTAGCTGACCTTGGCCTTGGCCCAGTCGTACAGGCGTTCTTCGGTATCAAACAGCATCAGGTAATCGTTGCCCTCGGCTTCGATGATCAGGGGCACGGCATGCCCCGGCTCGACGGATTCCTCACCGCCGGGAAGATCCTTGGAATCGATGGTCGGGATATGGAAGTGGGAGTTGAGGAAAAGATCGAAAAACAACGACTGATTTTTCGTATCGTCCATATCCTGCTGGAAGGCTTCCAGCGCTTTGTCCAGTTCAGTCATGGCAGCAGCCCTTTCGGTCGGTTAAGATGGTGACGCCAAGGGATGAACCACTGACATCAGCAAAAAGTGAACACCGAGTCTAACAGGGGTACGGAACAAAACACAACCGCAAACCGGATGATTCTTCGCTGCCGCGCTCATGGGGTTCAGTGCCGATCCTTGTATTTCCAGCCTTTACCGGGCCCCCGGTTCCTGTTGTCACGCCAATCGTCACGGTAGCGATACTTCTCCTTGTATTTCAGCCCGTCATGACGGCGGTAGGATTCGTAGCGACGCGGCACCACGATCACCTTCTGTTTTATTTTGACGGGATGCCGATGGCGATAATCCCGCCCGCTCATGTGATAGACCCCCCGGTAGGACGAGCCGTGCCGGTAGACGTAGCTGAAGCTCAGGTAAATGGGGAAGCGGGAATAGACCTCGGGAGGATACGCATAATAACGGTCGGCGGGGGTGTGCACGTAAACGGTAGCCGGCAGCGGCGGGCGGGCCGCCTTCTGCTGCGCGGGGGGAACGATCTGCCAGCTGCCGTCAGGCTGGCGGCAGGCGGTGCCGTACCCCTGCTCTTCTCTGCCGCCGATGATGATCGTCTGAATAAATTCCCGACAGGGCTGCCCCTGGCTGCTGCTGAAGGTACGGGTCGGCACCACCGCCCCCGACCGGCCGGTGTCGGGGTTCACCCATTCAGCCCCCTGGTTGATCTGGTTTTTTTCCAGCGCGTACTGGAAGGTGTCCGCCATCGCCTGCTGTTCGGGCCCGGCAAATTCCTGGCCGTACCCTGTCGTGAATCCAACCAGTGGCCATAACAGTACTGCTGCCGCGATCATAATTCGTTTCATCGTCTCACTCCCGGTAAAGATTCCTGACAATGAAAGAAGTATAGCAGAGACCGCTGAAGAGGAAATGGGGCAGCTTCTCATTTACGGCGGCTGTCGGCTGCCCTATGCCGACGCCGAACGAAGTGCAACCAGCTTTTCTGAGTAGCCAAGCAGGGCATCGACCGCCTGCGGCAGCTGACCAACCAGATGCGCCCATATCTCATGCTCGTCTTCGCCGTCTTCCTCCATCCCTTCAAAAATCTCGGGGATTTTTTCCGGTTGCGCCACCCCCAGCACAACCATCAGGCAGGTCATGATCTCCTGGTCCGCCTCGCTCATATCGGGCTGGTCGAGAACCTCGTCCGGCATCCAGAGATAAGAGCGCAGCGCCAGGGCCCTGTCGAGACCACTCACCCATCCGCGCAGGCGCCCCAGCATCGGCGGATCGATATCGTCGTAATCGAAAGGAAATTGCAATTTCCCCTGAAGGCGCAGGGCGGTGAGGCGCTGGTAGACATCCATGAAGCAGGCGAAGTGCTGATTGGCCTGCTCCGAATCGGCAAATTCGGCGAAGGCTTCACCGAAAATATCGAGGAACCATTCCATCGGCTGGGTCGGATCGGGGGTAATCGCGAGTCCGAAAAGATATCCCTCAAGCTGCTCCAGGGTCATGGTTTCAGCCGGGTTAACGGCGTGGGACAGCAGATCCTGCAAACCGTTTCGTTCTTCAATGCTCAGCATATGTACTTACCTGCTCCTCGTTGCGGATTCATCAAAATGGCTTTACTGGTCGATTATATAAGCGAAAAGATCTGCCGGCGCAAGGACTGGACGAAATGCGCCGGTCAACTTTTGCACTGCATCTGTTACTGCATGGCGCGGATGCGTACGTCAATACCCGAGCCAGCCAGCAGATCAAGAATCCGGGCCGTGTCGGTTTCGCCGAAGTGGTACGGATAGAGGATTTTCGGCTGCAGCGCCAGTGCCGCGTCGGCCACCATCTCCGGGGTCATGGTGTACGGCAGGTTCATCGGCAGAAAGGCGACATCGACCCCTTGCAGCCCCTTCAGTTCCGGCGTGTTTTCCGTGTCACCGGCGACCAGCACCCGGGTCCCTCCGAACGTGACGACATAGCCGTTGCCGTTGCCCTTGGGATGAAATGGAACACCTTCGCTGCGCATGTGGACCAGGTTGTAGGCCGGCACCGCCTCGATCGCCAGCCCCTGCACGGTTTTCGACTCACCGTTTTGCATAACCAGGCTGCCCGGCAGGTGCACGGCGGCAGGGCGACTGGCTACCATCTGCGTTCCCGGCTTTGTCAACAGTTCGACCGCCGCCAAATCGAGGTGATCCTGGTGTTCATGGGTGATCAGAATCAGATCGGCCTTCGGCAGTTTCGCATAATCGGCCAACTTGCTCCAGGGATCGACATGAATGATTTTGCCGTCAAAGGCAAACATCAGGGTGCCATGGCCGATAAACGAGATCTGCAGATCTCCGGCCGACGTCTCGATAGTATCCATGCATCCTCCGTCGTTGGCCCAGAGCGGAACGGCAACCAGCAGCAAACCGAGAATAGCGCTTAGGATTCTTTTCACCATGCGTCACCTTCCTTCTCCTGATCGAGCCCGGCCTGATTTCTTGGTTCGAATTCTTATTGTAATCGATTCTGCCCGATTGGGTAGCCCTCTCATAATTTCGCCGGCCGTGCCGAACAGATTCTGCCCGGCATGATAAACTACTTAGCATTCAGCCTGAACGGACAGGGAGATGCTGCCATGAACAAAGACAACGTGATGAACGTGCTGCTGCAGACGGAAGAAAAACACGCCCGTTTCCTGGCCGCCTGGAAGCGCGGCGTTGAGTTTCTCGGTCCCGGCCTGTTCGGTCCGAAAACCGTTGAAACAGCCAGGGACAAGGACGACCTGCGGCCGCTGCAGGAGCCGGTGTCCGCCGTCTTCAAACAGGAAAGCGGCGGCGAAGAACAGTTCCTGGCGGCGATGGTCAGCTTCTACGATCCGATCTGGGGCGAACAGCTGGCGAGCCGCATCAACTGCCCCAGGTCCGTCTGCGGGCTCACCTACAACCTCGACCACGAATGCACCAGCATCCTCTGCGAACTGCTGATCAACTACGAGGGCTGGTGACAGCCTCCCGCCCCAGCCCCCTGATCCGCCAGGCATAGACCGTCAGCGGAACCATCAGCAGACAGGCACACAGGTAAGTATATACGGGACTGACCTGGTACAGGCTGGTGCCGACCAGCGGCCCGAGCACGAACCCCGCCGCCGGACAGGCGGAAATCAGCCCGCCGACCGCTCCCTGCTCCTTCGGACCCACCGCCAGCGACGCCCCGGCGGTGAAGCCGG
Source organism: Trichloromonas sp. (assembly GCF_041583255.1). Lineage (NCBI taxonomy): Bacteria > Pseudomonadati > Thermodesulfobacteriota > Desulfuromonadia > Desulfuromonadales > Trichloromonadaceae > Trichloromonas > Trichloromonas sp. The sequence goes on from NZ_JBFHGD010000183.1 coordinate 4,741, forward strand.
GAGAAACCAACCCCAGCCCCAACCCGAGAATCCCCAGCAGGGCCACCAGTGCCGGGACACTGCCGGCCAGCAACAGCATGGGATAGCCGGCCAGCAGGATCGGCAGCCCCAGGCACATCAGCCGGGTCGGGGTCATGTTCAGCCGGCGCACCAGGAATGCCTGCGAAAAGAAGGACATCCCCGCCGACATCATCATCCCCATGCCGATCGCCTGGGCCGTGGCCTGCCCGTCGAGCACAAAACGATCCTGGATATAAAAGCCGATGGTCTGGCTCATCATCGAAAAGGCGAAAAAGGTGACGAACCCGACCAGAATGAACGGGAAAAACCGCGGGTCGAACAGCTTCAGCCTGACCTTTGCCCTTTTCTGGTCAACAGTTCGGGGAGGCTCCTTCAACACCAGGGCGAGCAGCAGCGAGCTCACAAGGGCGACCCCGGAGGCGATGTAAAGCGGTGCCAGCAGGCCGATGGCGGCAAAGACCCCGCTCATGGCCGGCCCCAGAATCGCGCCCAGGGTACGAGCCGCCCCCAGCCGCCCCATCCCCGCCACCCGCTCTTCGGCGACAGTGGTGTCGGCGATATAGGCCGAGGCAGCGCTGGGGGCCGCCGACATCAGCGAAGCCATCAGCACCCGCGAAAAGATGACCAGCAGGTAGAGGGTCACACCTGTCAGCGCCCCCTTGAGACCGAAGAAAAAGACCGAGGCAAAAAGCAGGGCACCGAAGGCGTAACCGAACTGCCCGATCAGCAGCACCGGCTTGCGCCCCCAGCGATCACAGGTGCGGCCCCAGATCGGACTGGTGAGAGTGAAGACCAGCGACGAGCAGGTGATGATCAGGCCGACCTGGATCTCCCGCAGGCCGATCTCCCGCCCCAGCGGAGCCAGCAGGGCGAAGGTCATCGACTGGCCGATGCCGGTGGCCAGCACGCTGAACAGCACCAGCCGCGAGGCCAGCCGGGCTGCAGCTGAGGGGGGGATAATCGCGGAGGTCATAAGATTGAAGAGTAGGCCATCGCTGGCGCGGATGCAAGGCGGTTTCAGATCAAGCCACGGAAAACGCCGGACCTATAGCCCCTGATCGTAGCGGATGCGTAAAAAGGAGGGGAATTTGGGGATGCCCGACTGGTAAAAGCCGTAATATTTGTAAGTGACCACGCAGCCGATTGGCGGAGGGGTCTCCCGCTGCGCCGCACTGAAGCCGGTGCCGATCTTGAAGCGGGTTCCATCCGCTAGCTCGACCAGCAGCGAACCGAGCCGGCCGAGATTCGCCCCCCGCCCCGGAACATGCCCGACCACTACCGCCTCGGCATCGTCAAAGCCCTTGACCTTGAGAATCTCGGGACTGCGCCCAGCCCGGTAGAGCGCCTGCGGATTGCGTACGATCAGCCCTTCGCCGCCCAAAGCTTCGATCCGCTGCAGTTCCTGCTGCAGCTGCGCCCGGCCGGCAACCGGCAGCTGCGGGATGACAAAGGCAAAGTCGGATGGATGCGCGGCAAACCACTCCTGCGCCAAAGCGATGCGCTCGCTGAACGGCCCGCCTGCGGCGGGCACATCGAAGATGGCGAACTGCAGCTGCCGCCAGCCGTCGTGGGGCTGTGCCCTCTGCACGACCGACGCGGTCTGCTCAAAGGTCCCCCGCCCGCCCCAGAGTTCCCCTTCCAAGGGAAAGCCCGGCAGCCCGGCGACGAAGGCGACCGGCGGCTGAAACAGCTGGCCGTTCTTCGACCACAGCCGCTGCCCGTCCCAATAGCCGCGCACCCCGTCAAGCTTCTCGCTCATCCACCACCCCGCGACATCGGCCTCCCCGTCATCAACCCGGGGCAGCATGCTCCCCGCCGCGGCAGATTGGGCCGCCGGGATCAGCCAGCAGCAGAGGATGAGCAGCAGGAGGCATTTTTTCAGACACACGCAAGACAGCGAACCCGCCGGGCTCATGCGAAGGGCTCCAGGCGCAGGGCCGCCGTGATCTTATCGCGCCAGTGCGGGGAGACCCCGGCCTCGTCGGCATAGTCAGGC
>NZ_JBFHGD010000184.1:0-6660 GCF_041583255.1 Trichloromonas sp.
AAGGAAGAAGGAAGAAGGAAGAAGGAAGAAGGAAAATGCTGGCAGGGAGCGTCGGTCTTCCTGCCAGCTCTTTTTCGGTGCATCACTCCTCGCCAGCAGCCGGCGGCCAGCAGGGGGTGCCAGGGTGGCATGGTTGTTGCTCTATTTGCGGACGGGGCCCGGAGGGGCCGGTATGGTTGGGGAAATATACGGGAGATGTCTCAATGCATAGAAAACTGATGAATATTTTTTATGAGGTGCGTGATCCGGTTCTGGGCTGGGACGATATCGGCGGCTACGCCGAAGTTAAGGAGACCCTCAAGGAGATGGTCTGCCTGCCGCTGAAAAAGCCGGAGATGCTCAAGCTGCACAACCTGGGGATCCCCGCCGGGGTGATGATGTGGGGGCCGCTCGGCACCGGCATCACCATGCTCGCCGAAGCCTGCGCCAAGGAGGCCGGCGTCTCCTTTGTCTACATCTCCGGCCAGGAGATGCTCGGCAAGGGGCCGGAGCTGGTCGAGGCCTTCGACTGCGCCATCCACGAAGCGCCCTGCGTGCTCTTCATTTCCGACTGCGAGTGGCTGGCGCCGCGGGCCGGCTGCAACTACGAGTGGAGCCCGGGCAACCTGCGGGCGATCCCGCCGACCTTCGCCGACAAGGACCTCAACCGCCTCTTCATCGAGCAGGTCGACCGCATCAACCAGGTGCCGAACGTCATGCTGGTCGGGTCCTGCTACCGTATCGACACCGTCGACCAGGCGCTGATCAAGGAAAAGAAGCGCTTCAACCGCAAGGTCTTCGTCAATCCCCCCACCGCCGAAGACCGCCTCGGCATGCTCAATATCTACATGGACCAGATGCCCAACCTGGCCGCCGACGTCGACCGGCAGAAGCTGGCCGATAACAGCGAGGGGTACGTCGGCTGGGACATCGAAAGCCTGTGCAAGCGGGCCACGGTCAACGCCATCAAGGAAGATGCCGAGATCGTCACCATGGCCCATTTTGAAAAGTCGCTCAGGGAGGTCCGCCGCTTTCTGACCCCCGACATGACGGCCAAGTACTACGAAATCCGCGAGCAGGACTGTCCCCATCACTACGAGTTTTAGGGTGCCGGTACCGCGCGCGCTGTTCGACGAAATCTACGCCCGCCACGGCCACCGCTGCCCGATGAGCACCCTGGGCGGCCGCATCGGTTATGCCGCGGCGGCGCAGGTGGCGGCCGGAGAGCGACTGGCGATCTATTACGCCAACACCTGCGCTCTCGACGGCATCCGGGTTACCACCGGCATCGGCAGCCCGCGGGTCATCGAGCAGGGGCGGCATGCCCTGGTGCTGGTCGGCCGCGCCGACGGTCGAGGCGTGCAGGTGAGCCTGCGGCCGGCCGCGCTCGATATTGCCTGGGAATACCGCCGGGTCAGCGAGGCCCTCGACCGCGACCGGGCCGGGCTCGATGAGGCCGCCCTGGCCATGCGCCAGGCCGAGCTGGCGCAGGTGCTCGACGGCGTGCTGCAGCGGCTGTGGACCCTCCCCGATGAAGAACTGCTGGAGATCGTCCCGGCCGAGCTTGACCCGAACGACTTCCTGGAGCGCTGAGCACCATGCCCGATTCCATCCTGATCCAGATCCTCACCGTCATCGGCGACGAAATCGCCCGCATGTGGTGGTTCTTCCTCCTTTCCATCGTGCTGGTCGGCCTGATCAAGGGCTACCGGCTCGACCTGCGCATCCGCGACTCGATCAACCGGGCCGGGGTTTTCGGCATCGTGCTGGCGGTGGCGGTCGGCATGGTCTCCCCCCTGTGCGCCTGCGGCATCCTGCCGGTGGTGATCTCGCTGGCCATGATGGGCACCCCCATCGCGCCGCTGATCGCCCTGCTGGTCACCTCGCCGGTGATGGGGCCCGACGCCCTGCTTCTCACCTACAGCGGCCTCGGCATGGAGTTCGCCGTGCTCAAGGTGGTCGGCGCCGCCGTGCTCGGCCTCGGGGCCGGGCTGGTCACCCAGCTGCTGGTCAGGCAGGGATTTTTGGCCGGCGACCTGGTGCGGCTCAAGCCGGTCTACCGCGACAACGGCAGCCTCGCCAGCGCCGCCGAGATCGGCGCCGCCGCCGGGATCGAGGTCAAGAGCATGACCATCGTGCCGCGGGCCAGCAAGCTGCGTTTCATCTTCGACCGCACCCTCGACGCCGGGCTGTTCGTCGGCAAATACCTGCTGCTCGCCATCGTCCTCGAAGCGATTATCGTCACCCTGGTCCCGATGTCCTGGATCACCGTGCTGGCCGGGCAGAAGAGCGTCGGCTCGGTGCTGGTGGCCGCCGTGGTCGGGCTGCCGCTGCCGACCAACCAGATCCCGATCATCCCCATCCTCGCCGGCCTGCTCGAGCGCGGGATGGATCGCGGCGCCGCGCTGACCCTGCTGATGGCCGGGCCGGTCTCCAGCATCCCGGCGATCATCGCCCTGTTCGGCATGTTCCGCAAGCGGGTGGTGCTGACCTACCTCGCCGTCAGCCTCTCCATTTCGGTGCTGCTCGGCTGGCTCTACCAACTGCTGGCCTGATGAACTTCTGCCCGGCCTGCCGGCCGCGCAGACGGTTTTTCGCCAGTAATCCCGGAGGTGTCCCCGTGAGGCTGCTCCTTCTGCTGACTTTATTTCTCGGTGCCTGCGCCGTCCCTTCCGTATCGCCCCCGCCGCCGCAACGGCTCAACGACGTCGAAATCCACCAGGATACGGTGTGGCAAGGCCAGATCGTCATCGACGGTACGGTCAAGGTCTTCAAGGGAGCGGCCCTGCGCATTTTGCCCGGCAGCGACATCGCCTTCGTTCGCCGCGATCTTGATCGCGACGGCCTCGGCGACAGCGTGCTGATCGTCGAGGGGAGCCTGCTCGCCGAGGGAACCCGCGCGGCGCCGATCCGCTTCCGCAGCGCCGAGGCCGAGCCGCAGCCCGGCGACTGGCTGGAGATCCGGGTCGACTTCTCCCGCGAGACGGTGCTGCGCTACTGCGAGATTTCCGGCTCTGCCTACACCCTGCACGCCCATTTCACCAAGGGGCGGGTCGAGGACTGCACCATCCGCCACAATATCGACGGCAGCCGCCTCGGGCAGGCCCGCTTCGTCTTTGCCAACAACCTCATCGAGCACAACCAGGGCAAGGGGATCAACTTCCGAAATTCGACGGTGGAGATCACCCGCAACATCATCCGTCACAACGGATCGGGGATCTTCCTGTTCGAGAACGACCGCGAGCTCTCGATCCACCACAACAACATCCACGACAACCTGGAAAACTTCCGCCTCGGCGATTTTTACACCGGCAACGTGGAGTTGCGCGACAACTGGTGGGGGACCGCCGACCCGGCGGCCGCGGCGTTGACCATCTACGACCGCAAGCAGGATCCGGCCATCGGCACCGTTTCGCTGCAGACGGCACCGGCCTGGCTCGCAGGCTGCGGCCCTCGGGAGGCCGTCGAGCTGAAACCGCGCTGGAGCCTGGCTACCGGCGGCTACGTCGACGCCACGGTGGCGGCGGACGGGGAGGGGGGATTCGTCGGCAGCTGGGACGGTCGCCTGTACGCCCTGGACGCCACCGGCAAGACCCGCTGGGCGCGCGAACTGGGCGAGGTGATCGACAGCGCCGCGGCGCTGGATGAGCAGGCGGTTTATTTGCAGACCTGGGGGCGCAGGGTGCGGGCCCTCGACCGGGGAACCGGCGCGATTCGCTGGAGCTTCGATTACCCGGCCTCGCGGGCCGACGACCATCGCCAGGGCGGGCTGACCCGAATCGGCCAGCTGCTGCTGGTGCCGGCCTGGAACGGCACCCTCTATGCCCTCGACGCGCTCAGCGGCAAGCTGCGCTGGCAGTTCGAGGCCGGCCAACCGCTGCGCTCGGCGGTCGCCACGGCCGGCGAACGCCTGTATGTCGCCAGCGGCAGCGGCAAGCTTACGGCGCTCGCTCTCGACGGCTCCCTGCTCTGGCAGGTCGACACCGGAGCGCCGCTGCTGGCTTCCCCCGTCGTCACCCCCGCCGGCCCGGTGGCGGTCGATCGCGAGGGGAGGCTGAGCGCCTGGAGCGCCGATGGCCAGTTGCGCTGGCAGCGGGAGCTCGAAGAAACCTGCTATTATGCTGCTCCGATCTACGCCGATGGAGCCATCTTTCTGGCCACCGCCGGCGGTTCCCTGTGGAAGCTGAATGATCAGGGCGGCCAGGTGGTCTGGCGAAAAACGGGGCTTGGCCCGGTCTACGCCACCCCGCGTTTGCTCAATGGCCGCCTGCTGGTCGGCGACAATGACGGACTCTTGCATCTGTACGGCGGCGACAGCGGCGACCTGCTCGGCGCGTGGACGGCCGGCGGCGCCATCCAGTCGACCCCGGCCCTGCTCGCTGATCTGCTGGTTTTCGGCGCCCGCGACCAGCGGGTGCATGCCCTTCAACTGCTCGACCGGCCGCTGCCCGCGGCCGTCACTGAATGATATTGAGGAGATTTTACATGCGTATCCTGCTGCTGTGCTGTCTGATCCCGCTGCTCTTTGCCTGTGAGAAGAAGCGGGACGAGCCCGCCCCGGTAACTGAGCGTGCCGCTGTCCCGGTCGAAGCGGCTGCCCCGGTCGAAGCGGCTGTCCCGGTGGAAGTTGCTGACCCGAACCTGGCCCCGCCGCCGGCCGAGGTTGCCGAACCGCTCAAAGCTGCCGAGCCGGCCGAGGGGCAGGCCGCGGCGCGAACCTTCGTTCCGCTGCTGCAGCAGGGGAGCGAGCCGGTGGTGATCGAGCTGGTCAGTGAGGCGCTGGCGCTCTGGCGGCCGCAGGGCGGGGCAGAGCAGCAGCCGACCCTGCTGCTGCTCTCCAACGACCCCTTCCTGCGGAGCTTTCCCCCGCAGCTGGCTCAGGAGGTAGAGCGCCTCGCCAAAGTCGCCCCCCCTGAAGAGCTCCGGCTCAAGGGGTCGGCCCTGACCGCCGATCCGGTCCTCATATCCTCGATGAGCCTCAGCGCCGCCCTGCAATCCGGTTTTTTCAGCCGCCTGGTCTGGGTGCTGCCGGTCGCGCCCGAAACCGAAGGGCTCAGCCTCGAGGTGCTGCGCAAGCAGATGCTTGACTACGGCGCGATGAATGCCGCCGAAGCCGAGTCTCTCTCCCTGGTGGACGGCGTTTTTAGCGGAACGGTGCGGGGCATTCCCCTGCAGATGGCTTCCTTGTCCCAGTTGCCGGCTATCGAAGGGCCGACCCTGCTGCACATTGACTTGAGCTATTTCAAGCCCCTCTACAAGGGCGAGATCAAAACCCCCCTGTATCCTCTCGTCCTTCAGACCCTGTATCACCTGCGCAACAGCGCGATCCAGGTGGGGGGCGCAACCATCTCCCTCTCTCACCTCGAAGGCGGGCTGCCGCTGGAAACCCGTTTTATCGGCGCCGATCTGGCCGAGGTCTTCCGCCGGCCCGAACTCATCGATGCCGCCCTGCTGCCGGCCTGGGAAAGAAGAGGGCAGGCGCTGTACCTCGAGAACTTTTTCCAGAAAGAAAAAGTTCGCGACCTGTACCAGCAGATGGCCGAAGCCGACCCCCGCGACGCGTCGGTCAAGTTCGCCCTCTACCAGGTGCTGCGGCAGTTCAAGGAAGGCAGCGCCGCCCTTGAGTCTCTCGCCGAGGCGGTGGCGTTAGACCGCACCTATGCCCTCGAATATCTCAACCTCGCGCCGGTGGCCCTGGAGAAAGGACTCTTCGCCCAGGGGCTCAACATGCTGGAGCTGGCCGAGGCGGCCTTGCCGCAGAATCCCTTCATCCTGCTGGAGAAGGCGCGCATTCTCCAGGAAAACGGTCATGGCTCCCTGGCCGTCGAACCCTTGACCCGCCTGCGGCAGATGGCCTGGTCGCCGATCTACTACCCCGACATGCCCCAGCTCCTCGGGCAGATGGAGGAGGCCGCGAAGCAGGCCCCCCAGCCCCCGACCCCGGAGCCCGCGCCCGCCAATTGACCGCCTCGCGGTGCGGCCATCGCCGCCCCGGTGTGACGGCGTCTTGTTTTGATCTTTTCCCGGCAGTGCTCAACGCCCGGTTTTTCCGTACCTAAAAAAAGCAAAGGCCGGGGATTTCTCCTCGGCCTTTGCCGTTTACCGTTGTCTGCCTGTGATTAGCAGGGGTGGACGTTGCCGCTCCCTACCACCTTCGGTTTGATGTAACGCTTCATGTCGTCCTCCTTGGGGAAACTCTCCCGGTTACTTGCTCCAGTTGCCGCCCGCTTCGAACCACGGCGTCACCTTGTTCCACCCCGCCTCTTCCGGGGTACCGTCGTCGTTGAGGTTCACGTAGCGGTGGCAGTTCTGGGCTGCGGTCGCGTAGGCCAGCTGGCGATCGACCCGGCCGCCGCTGACGTCGGTGCCGTTGTAGGGCATCGCGCCCCGGTCCTGCCAGGCAGGAGTGCTGCTCCAGTGAGTGTCGGTGTAGATGCCGGTGACATTGTCCCACTTGTTGTGCTCGATATCGAGACAGTTGGTGATCATCAGCCGCGGCAGGCGCGAGGCGTGCGGGTTGTGGCACTTGGAGCAGCTGAAGCGATGGTAGCCGAGCTCGGCGGTGGTGGTGCCGAAATCGACCGCCCACTGGAATTCCAGGTAGGCGTACTCTACCTTGCCTTCGACCATCGACCAGGCGAGGGGGGAGATCCCATCGCCGAAATCGTCGTTGCGCAGGCC
>NZ_JBFHGD010000185.1:0-6623 GCF_041583255.1 Trichloromonas sp.
GCAACAAAAAACGCCCCGGTGAGGCCGGGGCGTTTTGGGCGTTTCTCAGGTTGGCTCAGAGATATTTTTTCGGATTGAGCGGCACATTGTTGCGGCGCACCTCATAGTGGACGTGTGAGCCGGTTGAACTGCCGGTACTCCCGACCGAAGCGATCTTGTCGCCCCGCTTGATCCGCTGACCGATCTTGACATGCAGCTTGGAGTTATGCCCGTAAAAGGTCTTGAACCCGTAGCCGTGATCGATCACCACCAGCTTGCCGTAACCGGGCGCGGTTTCAGCCCGACTGACGATACCGTCCGCCGTGGCATAGACCGGGGTGCCGGTGCGGGCGGCGATATCGAGCCCCTCATGCATCTTCGGCCGCCCGGTGAACGGCGACTTGCGCATGCCGAACCCCGAAGTCATCCAGCCCTTGGTCGGCCACCCCTTCGGCTTGGCGCCGAGCAGGGAGCGTTCGTCGTTGAGAATACCGTGGATTTCTTCCTGGCTGGCCCGACGCAGGTCGATGGCCTGCATGATTTCGTCGACCTGGCGCTGCAGAGCCGAGAACTCGGTCGCCGGATCTTCCTCGGGCGGACCGCCGACCCCGGTCAGCGTTTCGGTCTTGGGCTTGGACAGCTTGGCCATGACCCGCACCTTGGCGTCGTTCTGCGCCAGCACCATGAGTTCCTGCCGCAATCCGTCAAGACTCGCCGTCAATCGACGCAGCTCCTGCTGCTGAGTCCGGTTCTCCACCTTGAGCCGGGCGAGGTCGCCCCGGTCGAGGTTGATCCGGTAATAATCGAATCCAAGCAGACCGACACCAACCAGAAAGACAACCAGCAGCAGAGCGGCCACGCCGAGCCAGCGCCGCATGAACGCAAACCGGCGCACCTGGTGGGAGCCCTCGGGAATAACGAGTATCGTGTACTTTTTTGCTGACAAACAATCCTCCCGTCCGCCGCCTGCGCAACTCAAACAGAACAGGCGGTTACTAGAGCGTTTGTTGGATTAATTATAGAACAATGTCCAGGATGTCAAGCTTTTTGGCCTCCCGCGACCGGCCCGCTCCGATCAGAACTCGATGCTCATGGCAATTTCGTCGCATTCGGGAAACTTCGGGCATTTGATGCAATCACCCCAGATCTTGTGCGGCAGTTCGGACTTCTCGATCTCGTGAAAACCCATCTTCGCGAAGAAACCGGGCTTGTAGGTCAGGGCAAAGACCCGGAGAAGACCAAGACCGCGGGCCTCATTGAGGCAGGCTTCGACCAGCTGGCGCCCGATCCCCTTTTTCTCCTGGCTTCCATCCACCGCCAGCGAACGGACTTCGGCCAGGTCAGACCAGCAGATATGCAGGCAGACGGCGCCGACCACCTGCTCGTCAACCTCAAATACGTAAAAATCACGAATTCCTTCGTAAATGTCGGCGAGCGACCGGGACAGCATCAGGCCCTGCTGGGCATAGGTGATCAGCAGCTTGTGGATCGCCTTGGCATCAGCCATGCGCGCTTTGCGGATCATGGGCAATCCCCCTTGATAGGTTAGTGGAAGACAGGGAAAACGGGTTATCCCGGATTCGACACGCCGATCAGCTCGCGGGCGTGTGCAAGAGTACGCTCGGTGACCCTGGCGCCACCCAGCATGCGAGCCATTTCGCGGGTCCGCTCCTCGCCATCGAGCCGGACCAGGGCGGTGAAGGTACGTCCGTCGCGCTCCTGCTTTTCAATCCGGTAGTGGGCATCGGCAAAAGCGGCGACCTGGGGCAAATGAGTTATGCAAAGAACCTGCCGATCCCCGGCCACCCCCCGCAGCTTTTCGCCGACCGCGGTGGCGGCCTCGCCGCCGATGCCGGCATCGACCTCATCGAAAACCAGGGTCGGAATGCCTCCGGCCTCGGGCGCCGCACTTTTGAGCGCCAGCATGATCCGTGACAGCTCCCCCCCCGAGGCAATCCGGGCCAGCGGCTTCGGCTCCTCGCCGGGGTTGGGCGACAGGTAAAACTCGCCTTTTTCCAGACCGCGGGGACCAGCTTCGGCCAACGGCGTCAAACGCACCTCGAAACGGGCCCGCCCCATGGCGAGCCCGGCCAGTTCGGCCTCGACCCGCTGCTGCAGCAGGGCGGCTCCCTGCCGACGCTGGTCCGACAAGGACAGACCTGCCTGCAGCATCTTTTCGCGGGCACAGGTTAACGCCTTGGACAGACCGTCGCGGGTCGTATCGAGGTCGGCCAGCTCGGCCAGCTCCTGGTCGATGCGCTGGCGCAGGGCCAGCAACTCATCGATGGTCGGCGCATATTTTCGCTTGAGGCTGGCCAGCCGGGCCAGGCGCTCCTCGACCTCGTTCTGCCGTCCCGGCTCGAAGCTTACCTTCTGGGCGCGGTCGCGCAGCTGCAGTGCCACGTCCTCCAGAGAGTAGAGAGAACTGCGCAGGCATTCGGCCAGAGGACCGAGCGCCGGGTCGATATTTGTCAGGTTTTCAAGGCTGCCCGCCAACGCTTCGAGCCGTTCGCAGACCGCGCCGTCTTCACCATAGAGGATATCGTAGCCGCCGCCGGTCGCCGCCGCCAAACGCTCGGCGTGCAGCAGCAGCAGTCGCTCCGCCTCCAGCTCCTCATCCTCGCCGGCACGCAGGTTGGCCTCGGCCAGTTCGCGACTCTGAAAACCGAGATAATCCAGGCGGTGCTGCCGCTCCCGCTCTGCCTCATCAAGGTGCAGCAGCCGCTCTTCGAGCTGGCGGGCCTCTTTGTAGCACTGAAGGTATGCCGCCAGCAGGGGCCCGGCGCCGGCAATGCCATCGAGCAGTTCCAGGTGCAGGTCGGAGCGCTGCAGCCCCTGCTGGGCATGCTGGCCATAAATAACCATCAACCCGACGGTCACCGGCTGCAGCTGGGCCAGGGTCGCCAGCGAACCGTTGATGAAAACCTTATTCTTACCCGCACGGGAAACGGTACGCCGCACCAACAGTTCGTCGCCGTTATCGAATCCGGCTTCAGCAAGCTCCCGGATCAGCTCCGGAGCGGCGGAAAGATCGAACAGCGCCTCCACCGTCGCCTCTTCCTCGCCGGTACGGATCAGGTCGGGACGAGCCCGCTCCCCCAGCAGCAGGCCGACGGCGTCAATGATGATCGACTTGCCGGCACCGGTTTCCCCGGTCAGCACATTGAAGCCGGACCGGAAAGAAACCTGGAGGCGGTCGATGATGGCAAAATTGCGGATGATGAGATCGGTCAGCATGAATGGAAGCTCAGCGCGCGCCCCAGTGAAGCTTGGTTCGCAGGACCTCGAAAAAGTCTTTCGACGGGCTCTTGACCAGCAGGGTGCTGCTGCGGGATTTGCGGATTTCGACCACGTCGCCCCCCTGCAGCGGCATGCCGACCTGGCCGTCGGCGGTAAAGGCGACGTCTTCATCCTGAAATTTGACTTCGACCTGAATAATCGCCTCGTCGGAAACAATAATCGGCCGGTTGGTCAGCATGTGGGGACAGATCGGTGAAATGACCAGGCAGTGCAGCCCGGGATAGATAATCGGACCGCCGGCCGCAAGATTGTAGGCCGTGGAGCCCGTGGGCGTTGAAATGATCAGTCCGTCAGCCTTGAAGGTGGTCAGGTAGTCGTTATCGACGGTCACTTCCATGTCGATAATGCGGGCAATGGCGCCCTTGTTGATGACCACGTCATTGAGCACCCGGAAGCGGCCCACCTCCTGGCTGCCGCGACGCACCACCGCGTCGAGCATGAGCCGGTTGGTGACGGCGAACTCTCCGGAGATCACCTTGTCCAGCACCGGGTAAAGCTCGTCCTGGGTGATTTCGGTGAGAAAACCGAGGCTGCCGAGATTGACGCCGAGAATCGGGGTGCGCAAGTCGCCGACCTTGCGGGCCACCGAAATGAGGGTACCGTCGCCGCCAAGCACGACGATCAGGTTGACCATGGCAGGAATCGAGCCGCCGGGGTACCCCTGATAATCGCCCATATCGCTGGCCAGGTGCTGGTCGAGAAACACCTCGATCCCCCGCTCTTGCAGCCAGGAGGTCACCTCGCGGGCAACGGCAATGGCATCGGGATTGCTGCGCTTGGCAAAAAGACCAATCCGTTTCATAAAGATGTCCCCTTTCGGCGAAAAACGAAAGATAGCACAGACCTCGTGCAATGTCCATCGCCGGCAAGGGCCCCCGGCTGAACAAAAACCAGCCCATGAGGGAACAGGGCTCTCCCCTGACTTTCTCCGCCGGATAACGTTAATCAGTCACGCCGTAAAACCGGACCACGTCGATCCGCCTGACCCAGCCGGCGGGCAATACGCCCAAAGCCCCCGGCAGGGGGCACGAATCCCCCCTCGGACAGAGACAAACGGCACTTCCTCCCCACACCGTAAAACCAGCAAACACCACCCGCCTTACGGCCCAGATATTGCATTAACAAAATCTTTCAAAACCTGGGACCGCCGGGGTAAACACCGGAATCAGCCCGATCCCGGCATCCAGGCAACGCCACCACGAGACCGACAAATTCCAGCAGGACAACGCAGCTGTCGCAAGGACCGTTTACATGAGCACTGATGTCAGAGCCAACCTTGAATCGGGTGCAGAGAGCTGTCGCATGGCGCCGCTCTTCAAGGAGCTCAACATCTGCCGCAAACACCTGGCGGCCTACCCGCCCGGACACCCCCTGATCGCCACGGCGGCGGACAAAACCCTGGCCCAGCTCACCGGCTGCCTCGACTCCGGAGAACTCTCCCTGGGGATCGCGCGGGATGCCCTGCTGCTGGGGACGACGGTGCTTGATCGCAGCAACCCGGCCTTTAGCCAGGTTGCCCGCGCCCTGTTCGAAAAAGATATCGGGGCAGTGACCTTTTCCGCCGGACTTTCCGCCGCAGAACTCCTGGCCTTCGTTCGCCTGATGGTGATGTCACGCGAACAGGTGCATGAGCAGGGCGGCATCCAAAACATCCTGCGTGCGGCCGACGTTCAAAATGTCCGGGCACAGCTCATCGACTACGACTGTTTTCTGACCACTGAAATCAGCCAGGTCCAGCCGCCGAAACCGGGTGCCGCGGCAAAGGAGCCGGCCAATCTGTGGGAAAGTTTTGTTCACGGCCTGGTGCAGGGGACCCTTGACCCGCAGGGGCATTATGTCGCCACCAACGCTGACATCGACCCGCTGCAGGCAGCGGACATCGCCAATCAGCACTTTGATCATGGCGCCGAGGGCAAGGGAGCCGGCTATTCAAATGCCATCAACGCCTTTCTGACGCAGGTCGAACAGGACGAACTGGAAGAACGCTACGACCTCAAGGCGCTCGACAAAATGAGCGTTTTTGTCCAGAAACTCAACCCGGAGCTGCGGCGACAGTTTCTGTCAGGCATTTTCAAGTCCATGGGCAACCGGCGAGGGCTGGCAAAAGAAATCCTCGAGCGCTTTCCCGACGAGATCATCCTGAATATCCTCGAGGAGATCAACGCGCGAAAAACCTATGCTCCGCCGCTGATCCTCAGCCTGGTACAAAAACTGTCGTCCACGATCACAGCCGAAAAACTTCCGGCATCGCCGCACGACCTGCCCAGCTTCACTACCGACGACATCGACCAATCACTGAAAAGCATTTTTCAGGAAAACAGCGTCGAAGAAGCCCTCCCCTCCGAATACCGGGAGACACTGCGCAATCTGCTGTCGGTGGAAAACATGCCGGGCAGCCTCAAGCAGGAGCTGGCGGAAATCAGGGATGCCCTGCTGAAGCAGAACGTGGAACTGCAGACCGGCGCCGTCATTCTCGAAGTGATGAAACACTCGTGCCGCAACGAGAGCGCCCCCCGCCTGGAAAAAAATTTCCAGGGGCTCTTTTCGTACTTTCTCGAAACCGGGGATTTCTTGTCCCTGGCCGAACTGTATGAGCACCGCGAGGCCGGCGCCGGCGTTTCCCCCGCCCGCAGCAATGTCTTCGCCGCTTTTCACAGCGCCGACTTTCTCGCAGAAGTCATGGGGGGGCTGCATCTCTGGGGCAAGGCAAAACATCTCGACATCAAGCTGCTCATCCAGGCGGTCGGCGCCCCCTTCGTCGAACCGCTGCTCAACCAGCTCGCGGAAGAAGGCAGCATGTCGCTGCGCCGTTATTATCTCGACTGTCTCGTCGATCTCGGGAACACAGCCCGACCGGCGGTACTGGCCCGACTGCGGGACAAGCGCTGGTTCTTCGTCCGAAACCTGCTGATCATTCTGCGCAAACTGAATGATCCCGCGCTCCTCCCCGCGGTTCGCAAGCTGCTGCTCTACCCTCACCCCAAGGTGCGCCAGGAGGCACTGGAAGCCTGTTTCGTCATGAAAGACCCTGAAGCGGACCGCCTGCTGCTGCTCGCTCTCGAAGAAACCGACTTATCCATCCGCCTCCAGACGGTCAAGACAGCCGGACTGAGCCGAAATCCGCAGGTGGTGAAAAAGCTGGCGGACCTTATCGACAAGGGAGGCTTTGCCGCACCTGAACTCGAGCTCCGGCTCGCAGCGATAGGCGCACTGGCGGACATCGGCAGCAGCGCGGCGCTGCCGGCGCTCGAACAGTTGCTGAAAAGCAAGTCCCTGCTGAACACGGGGGCCCTCAACCGGCTGAAAGCAGAGGCGTTGCGTTCCCTGGAAAAATATCCGGCCGC
>NZ_JBFHGD010000186.1:0-6609 GCF_041583255.1 Trichloromonas sp.
AATGGCAAGGTCAAGATCATTCGCACCCCCCAGGGGCGTTTCTGGTACAGCAACTGACCGCCCCAGTCTTCCCGAGCTTAAAGCCTCCGGCCGGAAGCCGTTTTACGGTCAGAATAGGGGCTTAGGCTGGCTCAGTAGCCGGTAGTTCTGATCTTCGCTAACGAAGGTCAGGGCTGCCTGGCCGGTGTGGACGATGCGTTGGGTGGTGGCGATATCGGTGTATTCGCGCGTGTAGGTGAGAGCGACGAAGAGCTTGCCCTGGCCGTCCGAGGTGATATTGTCGACCGTATAGCGCAGGCCGATGTCGTGGGCGCGGCTGAGGTTCTGGCGCACCCGGGATTCGAGCAGCATGTCGTCTCCGGCGTAGCGTTCGGAGATATAGCCTGAAAAGCGGATGCTGTTTTTTTCCTGGTAGGCGGCAATCATGGCATCGAGGGTCTGCAGTACCTGCTGCTGTTCTTCCCAGGCGGAGTGGCCGGGGGTTGCGTGCGGTGGTATTGAGCGCACGGTGGGCCCGGTGACACAGCCGGTCAGCAGCAGCCAGAGCAACAGGGCAGAAAAACGGATCGGGGGGCGGCGGTCAGACATGATGGGCTCCTTAGAATTTCATCACCAGTATATACCAGGAGCGAACCCGGGGCCAAGATGCTCGGTGTTCGATTCCAAGTCTATTCTCTTTTGCTTCCCGGGCCGACTGTGAAATAATACCCGTTTAAGCCAAGTCAGGCTAATTCGATCCAGCGGGAGACTTTCATGACCGACCAGCCCAAACGCCTCTATCTCATCGACGGTTCGAGCTACATCTACCGGGCCTACTTCGCCATCCGCCACCTCTCCAACTCGAAGGGGTTCGCCACCAACGCCGTGTACGGTTTTGTCAACATGCTGCTCAAGGTGGTGCGCGAGCAGGCGCCCGACCACCTGGCGGTGATATTTGACGCCAAGGGGCCGACCTTCCGCAAGGAGATTTATCCCGAATACAAGGCCAACCGGGCGCACATGCCCGAAGACCTGGTGCCGCAGATCCCGGTGATCAAGGAGGTGGTGCGGGCCTTTAACATGCCGGCCATTGAACAGCTAGGCTTCGAGGCGGACGACATCATCGCCACCCTGGCGAAGAAATTCGCCGCCGAGGGGATGGAGGTGACGGTGGTCACCGGCGACAAGGACCTGATGCAGATCGTCAGCGAGCGGATCGTCCTGCTCGACACCATGAAGGACAAGCGCTCCGGGCTGGCCGAGGTCGAAGAGCGCTTCGGCGGCACCCCGGACAAGGTGATCGAGGTGCAGTCCCTGGCCGGCGACAGTTCGGACAACGTCCCCGGGGTGCCGGGGATCGGCGAGAAGACCGCGGTCAAGCTGATCAAGGAATTCGGTTCAGTCGAAGAACTCCTCTCACGCGTGGGCGAGGTGAAGGGGAAGATGCAGGAGAAACTGCGCGAGTTCGGCGAGCAGGCGCTGTTGTCGAAAAAGCTGGTGACCCTGGTCGACGACATGCAGCTCGATCTCGATTACGACAGCTTCGCCCTCTCCGAGCCCGACCGGGCCGCGCTCACCGATCTTTTCAAGGAGATGGAATTCCATAAGCTGGTGCAGGAATTCTCCACCGAAACCCGCGCTACCGGCGAGGCGTATCACGGGGTGCAGACCGAGGCGCAGCTCGATGCCTTGATCGATGAATTGCGCCGTGCCGGTCGTTTCGCTTTCGATACCGAGACGACCAGTCTCGTCGCGGTACAGGCCGACCTGGTCGGGCTCTCTTTCTCCGTGCGGCCAGACGAGGCCTGGTACATCCCGGTCGGCCACCGTTACCTCGGTGCTCCCGAACAGCTCGATCGCCAGCTGGTGCTTGACAGGCTGCGGCCGCTGCTCGAAGATCCGGCTTTGGCCAAGATCGGTCAGAACCTCAAGTACGACCTGCTGGTGCTGCGTAGGGCCGGCATCCGCGTGGCTGGCGCCGACTTCGACACCATGATCGCCTCGTACCTGGCCAACCCCGCCGCCAAGAGTCACGGCATGGACGCCATGGCCAGCGAGCTGCTTGGCCACAAGACCATCAGCTACAGTGAGATGACCGGCAGCGGCAAGAACCAGATCGGCTTCGAAGAGGTCGAGGTGGAAAAGGCCATCAACTACGCCGCCGAAGATGCCGACATCACCCTGCGCCTGGCCGCGGTGCTCGAACCGCAGCTGGCCGAGGTCGCGCAGGAGGGGCTCTTTGCCGATGTCGAGATGCCGCTGGTCGAAGTGCTCACCGACATGGAGTGGGCCGGGGTGCGCATCAACTCCGGGTTTCTCGCCCAGCTCTCCGCCGAACTGGAGAAAAAAATGGCCGCGCTGGAAACCGAAATCCACGCGCTGGCCGGCGGACCTTTCAATATCGGTTCGCCCAAGCAGCTCGGTGAAATCCTCTTCGAGCGGCTGGAACTCCCCCGTGGCAAGAAGACCAAGACCGGCTGGTCGACCGACGTCGAGGTGCTGACCAAGCTGGCCGAGGACCACGCCATTGCCGCCAAGATCCTCGATTACCGCTCGCTGGCCAAGCTCAAGGGGACCTACACCGATGCCCTGCCGAAGCTGGTCAACCCCGAGACCGGCCGCATCCACACCAGTTTCAACCAGGCGGTCACCGCCACCGGCCGGCTGTCGTCTTCCGACCCGAACCTGCAGAACATCCCGATCCGCAGCGAAGAGGGGCGCCGCATCCGCGAGGCCTTCGTCCCCGCCGAAGGGAACGTGCTGCTGGCCGCCGACTACTCGCAGGTCGAGCTGCGGGTGCTGGCCCACATGGCGGACGAGGCGGTGCTCAAGGAAAGCTTTTCCCGTGGCGAGGATATTCATCAGCGCACCGCCAGCGAGGTCTTCGGCGTCTTCCCCGAGATGGTCACTGCCGAGATGCGCCGCCAGGCCAAGACCATCAACTTTGGGGTGATTTACGGCATGGGCGCCTTCAGCCTCGGCAAGGACCTCGGCATCAGCACTCGCGAGGCGCAGACCTTCATCGACAACTACTTCGCCCGCTACCCCGGCATCAAAACCTTCATGGAGAGCAAGAAGGAGGAGGCGCGGCAGAAGCAGTATGTCACCACCCTGCTTGGGCGGCGCTGCGCGGTCCCCGAGATTTCGAGCAAGAACGGGGCGATCCGCAGCTACGCCGAGCGCAATGCCATCAACTACCCGATCCAGGGTTCGGCCGCCGACATCGTCAAGGTCGCCATGGTGCGCATTCACAAGCGATTGGCCGACGAAGGCTTGAAAACCCGCATGGTGCTGCAGGTGCATGACGAACTGGTCTTCGACGTGCCGCAGGATGAGTTGGAGACGGTACGCGAGCTGGTGCGCAGCGAGATGGAAGGAGCGGTCGCGTTGAAGGTGCCGCTGGTGGTCGATATCGGGGTCGGCAGCAACTGGAGCGAGGCGCATTGAGTTGAAACGACATAGGGTATTCAAGGCCGATTGTTACAGCTGACATTCTCGACCGGGGCATAATTAGTGATAAAATAACACTTGACAGCTGGCGCTTGCGGGGTCTAGTTTTTTGACTTTCCGCAGGTTTTTCCGCCGCCGCCTCACGGGGCCATTGCCAGTACGCCACGACAGGACAGTTTCGATGCAGAAAGTACTGATGATCGATGACGATCAGGCGTTTCTCGACTATATCGAAGGGTACGTGAACGAGCGTTACCCCTCGCTGGAGTTCACCACCTGTCTTGATCCTGTTCGTGGTCTGGCCGCTATCCACGCCGACCTTTCGCTGTTGCTGCTCGACCTCGAAATGCCTGGCCTTGATGGCGGCAAGCTGCTCACCTACGCGGTTGAAAAAGGGGTTCGTCGCAACCGCATCATCATCCTCTCCGGCCGTGACGCCGAATACCTGCACAAGCGGTTTCCCATGGGGAGCTGCCTGGCGGTTCTCAACAAACATGAAGTGCGGCAAAAAGCCGTGCTTGACATGGTCTTCAGTTCCCTGCAGGGGAAATGTCTGGCGAAAACGGCTGAGATGTAACCGGGCCGGCAATTCCGGCATGGCCTTTCACTGAGGAAACGGCCGCTGCTGCGCAAATCCCTTCCTGTTCTAATTCCCTTGACAAAACGGTATGCTCTTGGCGATTCTATGCCGGCCAATGAGTAATTTATTTGCCTGCAAGGAGAGAGTTATGCGTTCATTTCGTTCTGCCTGGATAGTTGTTCTGCTAGGTGCCTGCCTGCTGGCGAGTCCGGCAGTCGCGTTCAACCAGCCCTCGGTCAATCTCGGTTTTACCAGCTTTCTGGACGGCGGCCCCCCGGCCGGTCCCGGCCTGTATCTCACCGAGTACCTGCAGTATTACACCGCCGACAAGCTGGCCGGGCTGCCGATTTCCGACCCCGAGGTGGATGTCACGGTCAGCCTTAACCAGGTCATTTACCAGTCCGACACCGAAATTATTCCCGGCGCCCGCTGGGGGCTCGACGTGATCCTGCCGGTGGTGTTCATCGACAGCAGTCCTCTGCCCGAGACCGATTCGGGGTTCGGCGACCTGCTGGTCGGCCCCTACCTGCAGTGGGACCCGATCATGGGAGCCAAGGGCCCGCTCATGCTCAATCGCATCGAGCTGCAGACCATCTGGCCGACCGGCAAGTATGACGAAGACCAGGCCCTCAACCCCGGCAGCAACCATTTCTCTTTCAACCCCTACTGGGCGGCTACGGTCTTCATCGGGCCGAAGGTTACCGCCTCCTGGCGGCTCCACTACCTGTGGAACGACAAGAACGAAGACGCCGGTCCCGGCATCCGTTATATCAAGGCGGGACAGGCCTGGCACGGCAATTTCGCCGCCGCGCTCGAGGTGGTGCCGAAAACCCTCCGTATCGGGATCAACGGCTATTTCTTTGACCAGCTGACCCACACCGAGGTCAACGGGGCGTCCATCGACGACGACGAGCGGGTCTTTGCCGTCGGCCCCGGTGCCATCTGGCACATCAACATGGACATGCACCTGTTCCTCAATGCCTACAAGGAAAGCTCCGCGGAAAACCGGCCCGAAGGCGAGCGTTACACCCTGCGTTTCGTCTGGCACCTGTAATCTATTACAGCCTGTGTGAACGAAAGCGGTCAGCCTTTGAACAGGCTGACCGTTTTTTTTTGTGGCTCGTTGGTTGCGTGGGGTGGAAGGCAAGGCCGTTTCGTGGTCGACCTCTTGAAGTGTCATGCCCCATTGTTTAAATTGCTGAGTGAAAGGACGGACGCGAGAGGTGTGACCACAAGTTTACCTGATTAAAATGTCTTTGGCTGTGATGGGTTGTCTTGCTTTTGTGTCGGGCAGTTATCCGCCAGGAGGTGTCCGCCGCGCAGCAATGTTGCAGCTCCTTGCCGCGGTTTCCGGAACATCGGTTGCCAGTGACGGGAGGGGATAATTAACTGTTGTGTTTCTGCCGAATTTTGATATAAATATTAGGAATTTTTTTAATTTTGCGTTTTGCGGGGAGGTTGCAGATGGTTAAAGAGATTGGCTTTATCGGGCTGGGAACGGTTGGCGGGCATATCGCGGCCAACCTGCTGAAGGCGCACTATAAGCTGTCGGTTTTTGATTCCAGGCCGGAAACGGCTAAGAATTTGTTGACCCAGGGGGCCAAGTGGGCTTCGAGCCCTTTCGAAGTGGCCCAGGGCAAAGACATGGTGATTGTGGTCATGCCCGAAAAAGAAGAGATGGAGGCGGCCCTTTCGGGGACCGACGGTTTCCTCGCCGGGATTAATCCCGGCGCCATCCTGGTCGACATGGGCACCCATTCCCTCGAAGCGACCATGGAGCTCTCGGCCAAGGCCACTGCCAAGGGGATCCAGTTCCTCGAAGCGCCGATCTGGGGCACCAAGGAGCACGCCATCAGCGGGCTGCTGACGGTGCTGACCGGTGGTGACCAGACCTTGCTCAGCCGCTGCCGCGAAGTCTTTTCCCACTTTGCGCTCAACATCATTCATGTCGGCGATGTCGGTGACGCCACCCGGATGAAGTTCGTAGTCAACCTGGTGCAGGCCGAATTGATGGCCGCCCTGGCTGAAGGATTGGTGCTCGGCGAAAAGCTTGGGTTCAAGGCGGAGAAGATCCTCGAGGTGCTCGAGTCGGGCGGCGTGGCTTCGCCGCTGTTCAACGCCAAAGGGCGCTCGATCGCCCGCGGTGACTTTTCGCGCAACCTGGCCCTCAAGTACGTGTACGAAGGGCTGATGATGGCGACCGATGCCGCCGCAAAGGCCAACCTCGAGCTTCCTGCCGCCAACGCGGTGGCCAAGATCTACGAAAAAGCGCTCAAGGCCGGCCGCGGCGAAGAGGATTTTTCCGCAATCGTCAAAGAACTGCACTGACCGTTCGTTGATAGCTGAAACAAATGGGGGCCCTGCCGAGCAGGGCCCCTTTCGTTTGCGCATAAAAGCCGGGGCGGGGCATGCCCGCGTTGACAGTGTCGCGGCGCCGGTGCTAGTATCACCCCTTCAATCTAGGCAATGACGCCCGGGGAGGTGCTATCCATGGAACAGAAACTGCAAATTCTCCTCGACACGGTGCGCAAGTTGACCCGCCGCGGCGCTTACCCCAACCTGACCAAGGTTCTCGCCAAATCCCACCCTGCCGATATCGC
>NZ_JBFHGD010000187.1:0-6518 GCF_041583255.1 Trichloromonas sp.
CTGCAGGGGGGTGTTGGGGTCGGCGCCGGTTGGCTCTGGCTCGGCCGCAATACGGCTGCGGTGTATGATCTGAGTGTGAGAAAAATGAGGATTTATGGATAAGTGTCCGGTTTGTAAAGAAGAACAGAAAGGTAAATTCTGGTGCAAGGCCTGCAGAACGGTCTTCGTCTGCCCGAACCAGGGTTGCGGGGCCGATATCCGCAAAAAAGACGTTGAAACCTGCCCCCGCTGCGGACTGCTGCTCAAGGAATATATGGACAGCCGCAAGATGTATCGCCAGTGTCCCAAGTGCAAGAAAAAGCAGGGCCTGTCCGAACCCCAGTGCAAGCACTGCAAGTACTGGTTCAACTGCCCGACCTGCGGTCACAAGGTGCCGTCGACCAGCATGCTGACCTGTCCGAGGTGTGCAACGTCTTTGCGGTGATGGATCGTTGCGGCCGGTGTTTTTCACCGTTCTAGTCAGCGAATCTTATGAAAACGGCGGCCATTAGGCCGCCGATTTTACTTATCCGGACGATTTGCCGGGGCTTTGCTCTTCAGCCGGACAAACCGTCCAGGGTTGGATGATAACGGCAGTAAAAATATATGGTCAGGGGGGCATGTGAGGCATATGGGATAATTTGAGACACGGTGAAACGGAATGGAATTGACAGCTTTTTTTAAAGGGATTACTTTAATACATATTTTATGACTGACGGTATCGCTGCCTGCGGGTACTGGTTTTGGGGTAAGAAGAGGGTCTGTTCAGCCCAGCAATGACTTTTGATGCCTTTTCTATGCATTGTGATTATTGGGGTGAACCCCGCCTGGAGGGGGCATGTCAAAGCAAAGCCTTTCCGAACGTGACATCTGCACCAAATTCATCACTCCTGCAATTCAAAATGCCGGCTGGGATATCCATACCCAGGTGCGCGAAGAAGTATCCTTCACCGCTGGCCGCATCATCGTTCGCGGCAAACTTCACACGCGCGGCAAGGCCAAGCGTGCCGACTACGTCCTCTACCACAAGCCGAACATCCCCATCGCCGTTATCGAGGCCAAAGACAACACTCACTCCGTTGGCCACGGTATGCAGCAGGCCCTTGATTACGCCGAGGCGCTCGATGTGCCGTTCGTATTCAGCTCCAACGGCGATGGCTTTCTGTTTCACGACCGCACCGGTCAGTCCAACCCCATAGAAACGAATTTAACCCTTGCGGATTTCCCCTCACCACAGGATCTCTGGCAGAAGTTCAGATCCTGGAAAGGGCTGAACCCGTCGGTTGAACAGGTGGTTTCCCACCCCTACTACAGTGACGGCAGTGGCAAGGAGCCGCGCTATTACCAGCGGGTCGCCATCAACCGGACCGTTGAAGCCATTGCCAAAGGGCAGGATCGCATCCTGCTGGTCATGGCGACGGGCACCGGCAAGACTTACACTGCTTTTCAGATCATCTGGCGGCTGTGGAAGTCCAAAGCCAAGAAGCGCATCCTCTTCCTCGCCGATCGCAACATTCTGGTCGATCAGACCAAGACCAACGACTTCAAGCCGTTCGGTCAGGCGATGACTAAGATAGAAAAGCGCCAGGTCAACAAGGCCTATGAAATCTACCTGTCTCTCTACCAGGCGGTCACCGGCACCGAAGAAGAAAAGAATATCTACAAGCAGTTCTCTCCCGATTTCTTCGACCTGGTGGTGATCGACGAATGTCATCGTGGCAGCGCCGCCGAAGATTCTGCTTGGCGGGAGATACTCGATTACTTCTCCGCCGCCACCCACATAGGCCTCACGGCAACGCCAAAGGAAACCAAGGAGGTGTCCAACATCACCTACTTTGGCGACCCGGTTTATACCTATTCCCTGCGGCAGGGGATTGACGATGGTTTCCTCGCCCCTTACAAGGTGGTGCGTATTGACCTCGACAAAGACCTGCAAGGATGGCGACCGACGCAGGGCCAGGTCGACAAAAACGGCAACCTGATTCCCGACCGGGTTTACAACCTCAAGGATATGGACCGTGAACTGGTTATGGAGCTGCGAACCCGGCTGGTGTCCCGCAAGGTCTCCGATTTTCTCAAGGCCAGCAACCGCTTTGACAAGACCATCGTCTTTTGCGAAGACATCGACCACGCCGAGCGGATGCGGCAAGAACTGGTCAACGCCAACAAGGATCTCGCCGCCGAAAACAGCAAGTACGTGATGAAGATCACCGGTGACGACCAGCTCGGCAAAATGGAGCTGGATAACTTCATTGACCCGGAGAGCCGCTATCCGGTCATAGCCACCACATCACGACTGATGAACACCGGCGTCGATGCCCAGACCTGCAAGTTGATCGTGCTCGACCAGACCATTCAGTCGATGACCACCTTCAAGCAGATTATCGGCCGGGGCACTCGCATCAACGAGGACTACGGCAAGTTCTACTTCACCATCATGGATTTCAAGAAGGCGACTGAACTGTTCGCCGACCCTGATTTCGATGGCGACCCCGTTGTGATTTACGAACCGGGCCCTGAGGATCGGCCGCTGCCTCCAGATCCACCCGAACCAGAGGGTCCCCCTGAAGACCTCCCTCCGCCACCCGAGCCGCCACCGGGACCCGAAGACCCTGAACCGCGCCGCAAATATGTCGTTGGCGATGTTCCCTTTTTCGTGGTTGCAGAAAGGGTTCAGTACTACGGTCCCGACGGCAAACTGATCACCGAGTCTCTCAAGGACTACACCAAAAAGACCGTCCAAAAAGAATATTCCACTCTCCGTGACTTTTTACTTCGCTGGAATGGGGTAGACAAAAAACAGGCGATGATTGATGAGCTGGCCGAGCAGGGCGTGATCTGGGATGCTCTGGCCAATGAGATCGGCAAGGATTTCGGGCCGTTTGACCTCATCTGCCATGTCGCCTTCGACCAGCCGCCACTGACTCGGCGAGAGCGGGTCGAGAATGTGCGTAAGCGTAACTACTTCACGAAATACTGCGAGCAGGCACGGGGCGTTTTGGATGCGCTATTGGAGAAATACGCCGACGAAGGCGTCGAGAGTATCGAAGATCTCAAAATTCTGCGGGTTCAGCCGCTGGATCGTTTCGGCACCCCGGTGGAGATCGTCCGGGCCTTCGGAGGCCGACCCGCCTTCGACGCGGCCGTAAGGGATCTTGAGGACCAGCTCTACCGAACTGTGATATCGCAGTAAATCGACAACTTACAAACTTGAGGTCACAATTTGTGACCTCAAGTTTTAGCAGTTGGGGAGGGGAGCATGGAGAGGACACAGGTTGATCTGTTGCTGGTCGAACGCTCCATTCGCCTCATCCGTGGGGACAAGGTCATCCTCGATGAAGACTTGGCGGAACTTTACGGCGTCGAAACCAAGAACTTGGTAAAGGCTGTCAAAAGAAACCTCGAACGGTTCCCCGCCGACTTCATGTTCCAGCTGACAAATCAGGAGTTTGCAGACTTGAGGTTCCAGATTGGAACCTCAAGTCAGTGGGGTGGCCGCCGCACGCCCCCCTACGCCTTCTCTGAGCAGGGGGTGGCGATGCTCTCCAGCGTCCTGCACAGCCCACGGGCGGTGCAGGTCAACATCGAGATCATGCGCACTTTCGTCCGCCTGCGCAAAATGCTATCCTCCCACGCCGACCTGGCGGCGCGTCTCGACGCCCTCGAGCAGAAGTACGAAGGACAGTTCCGACTGGTTTTCGATGCCATCCGCCAATTGATGCAGCCCACCAAGCAGGACAGAGAAAAAATCGGCTTCAAGATCGAGGAAGGGGCGGAGGCCTATCTTCACGATTCTGCCGGGCCAATGGCATTTTAAGGCATCTTGGAGATTGTGGAGGGAATAATGTCGTTCACGGGAGTAGCAACACCTATCGAGGAACCCGCGCTCTTGATCCGAATCAACCAGATGTACTTCCCGGGGATATCCGCGCAAGCGCTTTACGAAGCCACCCGTGGCGTCTGGGTGATAGGGGAGAGGCGCGAAAAAGCACGGTACGCTTTTACCGTTGCCGGCGGCATCATCCGCGAGGTCTTCGAGATCCAGTCCTGGCACTCCGCTGCGTCCACCCCCTACCAGACCCGTCCGCTCCATGATGTATCCTACAAGGGCCGCTGGGAGTTCCTCGGAGAGCTTGCGCCTGAGACGATGCGAAAGAGGTATATTGATCGTTCCGTGGCAGATTATTTCCCCCAAGGTGCGGCCAATCCAATTATGTACATCAATGTCCCAAGATAAGGGTGATTCGCTGGAGATGAAAGATTGATACAAATTTCCCTTAAAGAGGAGATTCGTCTATATGTTCGAGTATAACGGCACCTTACCGCTGCCAGTTAAGGCTGGCGATAATATCGAAGTGGTTGATGACATAAAAAGGGGAAGTGTAATCTGCTTTCACCGCCAGAGTGAAAATCTAATATATATCCGCACGCTCTCCCCCGAAGGTATTGCCAACTATCCCGGTCCTAAGTTTATTGTTGATGCTGGCAGCACGCCGGGAACCTTGAAATTGGATTTACTGCAAGAGGAAGCAAATCAATCATGACCGTTTCCACCACCATCAAATCGATTCAGGACATCATGCGCAAGGACGCAGGCGTCGACGGCGACGCGCAGCGCATCGGTCAGCTTGTCTGGATGTTCTTCCTGAAAATCTTCGACGACCAGGAGCAGGAGCTCGAACTGCTTCAGGATAACTACACCTCGCCGATTCCGGAGAAGCTGCGCTGGCGCAATTGGGCCGCCGATGCCGAGGGGATCACCGGCGACGAACTGCTCGATTTCATCAATAATGACCTGTTTAAGACCCTTAAAGAGCTGGAGCTGAATGCTGGCACAAACGGGCGCGGCATCGTGGTGCGCTCGGTCTTTGAGGATGCGTACAACTACATGAAGAACGGCACGTTGATCCGACAGGTGGTCAACAAGATCAACGAGATCGACTTCAACCGCTCCTCCGACCGCCACACCTTCGGTGACATTTACGAGCAGATCCTCAAGGACCTGCAGAGCGCTGGTAACGCCGGCGAGTTCTACACCCCGCGCGCTGTGACCCAGTTCATGGTCGATATGGTTGATCCCCATCTCGGCGAGAAGATCCTCGATCCGGCTTGCGGCACCGGCGGCTTCCTCTCCTGTTCCATCGAGCATGTACGCGGCAAGTACGCCAAGACCGCCGAGGACGAGAAACTCTTGGAGAAATCGATCTTCGGCGTCGAGAAGAAAGCTCTGCCGCACCTGCTCTGCACCACCAACATGCTGCTGCACGGCATCGAGGTGCCATCCAATATCCGCCACGACAACACCCTGGCGCGCCCCCTGCGTGATTACAGCCCCAAGGATCGCGTGGATCTGGTCGTCACCAACCCGCCCTTCGGTGGTACCGAGGAGGACGGCATCGAGGCCAACTTCCCGGCCAGCTTCCGCACCCGCGAGACGGCCGACCTGTTTCTCGTGCTGATCATGCACCTGCTCAAGGACGGCGGCCGCGCCGCCATCGTCCTGCCCGACGGCACCCTCTTCGGCGAGGGGGTCAAGACCCGCATCAAGGAGAAGCTGCTCGACGAGTGCAACCTGCACACCGTGGTGCGCCTGCCCAACGGCGTCTTCAACCCCTACACCGGCATCAAGACCAACCTGCTCTTCTTCACCAAGGGGGAGCCGACCAAAGAGGTCTGGTACTACGAGCATCCTTATCCCGAAGGGGCAAAGAGCTACAACAAGACCAGGCCGATGCGCATCGAGGAGTTCGCGCCCGAGAAGAGTTGGTGGGGAGGGGAGGAAAGATCCGGGCGGGAGGAGAGCGAGCAGGCGTGGAAGGTATCGGTTGAGCAGATCAAGGCCAACGGCTACAACCTTGATATCAAGAACCCCAACACCGTCGAGGATGATCACGGCGATCCCGAAGAATTGTTGGCCGAGTACAAGACGCTTCTCGCCAGCGTTGCCGAGACGCGGGAGAAGCTGAAGCAGGAATTGATGGGTGCCCTGGAGCGGGATGCCGATGCGGAGAGGGAGTCGGCATGACCGTTGAGACGTTCTTCGCCAATTTCGGACACCTGGCCGATGCGCCCAACGGGGTGCGGAAGCTGCGGGAGTTGATTCTTCAGCTTGCGGTGCAGGGGAAATTGGTGCCGCAGGATTCGAATGATGAGCCCGCTTCGGTTTTGATGGAAAGGATTGAGTCTGAGAAGAGCAAGCTGATTGCTGCAAAAGAAATCCGGGCAAAGAAAGATGTAGCGATAGATGCCGCCCCCTATGAGCTTCCAAAGAGTTGGTCATGGGTACCTCTTGGAAATATCTGTAGAGATTGGGGACAAAAGGTTCCTGATAAGCAATTCAGCTACATTGATGTGTCGGCGATAGACAATGAGAAGGGTGTCGTTGCTGAGCCAGCATTGACAGAAGCCGCAAACGCACCTTCTCGGGCGAGAAAGCTGGTGAAACCTGGAACTGTAATTTACTCAACAGTTCGCCCGTACCTACTCAACATTGCCGTGATCGATAAGGAGTTTGATCCCGAGCCGATTGCGAGCACTGC
>NZ_JBFHGD010000188.1:0-6291 GCF_041583255.1 Trichloromonas sp.
CGTCGCCGCCAGCCAGGAAACCATCGAAGCCGTGGTGACGGCCGTTGACGACGCCCAGCGCCTGCTGACAGCCAACGGCTATCTTTCGGTGGACGGAAAGATCATCTATCAGATGAATGATTTTACGATTCGGATGCCTGGCTGAACGACTGACGCCACAGCACGCTTAGAGCTTTCAAGGACTGAACGACAGCCGCTCAGCGCCGACCCGGTGCGGGCGGCTGTTTATTATAATTATTGTCCGACAGGGCAAAACACTTAAAGAGGTTCTAAATGCCCGCCGACACATCGATCCAGCACTGCCTGCAACAGAACTTCGGCTTTTCGACCTTTCGTCCCGGACAGGAATCGGTCATCGAATGCCTGCTGGCCGGGCGCTCGGCCCTGGCGATCTTCCCCACCGGAGGCGGCAAGAGCCTCTGCTACCAACTGCCGGCCCTGCTACTCGACGGGCTGACCCTGGTCATCTCGCCGCTGATCGCATTGATGAAAGACCAGGTCGACGCCCTGCAGACCCGCGGCATCGCCGCCGCCCGCCTCGACTCGAGCATCAGCGCATCCGAAGTGCAAACGATCTACCGGCAGCTGGAAACCGGTAGCCTGAAACTGCTCTACATCGCCCCCGAGCGGCTCGCCAACGAGCGTTTTCTGAACCGCCTGCGCGGGCGCACCATCTCTCTTCTGGCCATCGACGAAGCCCACTGCATTTCCGAGTGGGGGCACAATTTCCGCCCCGAGTACATGAAGCTCGCCAGCCTCGCCGAGGAGATCGGGGCTCGCCGGGTGCTGGCCCTGACCGCAACCGCTACCCCTTCAGTCGCCGCCGACATCCGCCGCGCTTTCGATATCGCCGATGGGGATGAAATCCGCACTTCCTTTCACCGGCCCAACCTGCACCTGAGCGTGACCCCCTGCCCCGCCCCGCAGCGCCGCAGACTGCTGCTGCAGCGCCTGCGCGAACAGGCCGGCGGACCGACCATCGTCTACGTCACCCTGCAGCGCACCGCCGAAGCGGTGGCGAGCTTTCTCGAATCCGAGGGGATCGCCGCCAAGGCCTATCACGCCGGAATGCAGAGCGAGCGGCGCGGCACCGTGCAGGACGACTTCATGGCCGGCAAGCTCCAGGTCGTGGTAGCGACCATCGCCTTCGGCATGGGGATCGACAAGGCCGACATCCGCGCCGTCTACCACTACAACCTGCCCAAGACTCTGGAAAACTACATGCAGGAGATCGGCCGCGCCGGTCGCGACGGCCTCGACTCCCGTTGCGAGATCCTGGCCTGCGCCGACGACCTGACGGTGCTGGCCAACTTCAGCTACGGTGACACCCCGACGCCCGAAGCGTTGCGGCAACTGGTGGAACAGCTGCTGGGTCAGGGCGAGGTTTTCGACGTCTCCCTCTACGATCTCTCCGGGGAGTTTGACATCCGTCCGCTGGTGATCGCCACCGTCTTCACCTACCTCGAACTGCAAGGGGTGCTGCGTTCGACCGGACCCTTCTACGACGGCTACAAAATCCAGTTCAACCGCCCGCAAGAGGATATCCTCAAGACCTTCGACCCGCAGCGCGTCGCCTTTTTGCAGGCTCTTTTCGCCACCGCTAAAAAAGGGCGATTGTGGTATCAGCTCATGCCCGGTGAGAGCGCCGTAGAATTGAACGAGCCGCGCCAGCGGATCACCGCCGCCATCAGCTACCTGGAAGAACAAGGGGATATCCAGGTGCAGGTCACCGGCCTGCGCCACGGCTACCGCCGAGAGAGGCACGAAGTCGATCCGGAAGTGCTGATCGCCGGCCTGCAAGAAACCTTCGCCCGGCGCGAAACCCAGGACATCGCCCGCCTGCGCGAGGTGCTCGCCTACGCCGAGCAGCGCCGTTGCCTGACCCGGCATCTGCTCAGCTATTTTGGAGAACCGATCGATGCCGACTGTGGCGACTGCAGCCGCTGCCGCAGCGGACAAGGAGAGCGCCTCTCCCGCACCGCTCCGCTGGAACCCGGCCCCGCCGAAGCCGCGATCGCCCGCCGGGTGCTGGATGAAAGACATGCGTCGCTGGCTCATCCCCGCCAACTCGTCCGTTTTCTCTGCGGTATCACCAGCCCTGCCGCCAACCGCGCCCGCCTCAGCCGCCACAGCGATTTTGGCGCCCTGGGGGAGTTTCCCTTCCGTAAGGTGATGGATCTGCTTGCTTCGGCACCAGCTTGAAAGCGATCTGCACGTGAGTGATATGATTTCAGAATTATTGGAAATGATCGGTGGACTGCAAGGCGAGCGGTATTTCTTCGTCGAAGACGGACCGCTCAAAGACAAACTGATCGAGCGCTACCTCGATACAACCGATGCCCATGCCGACATCCACGAATTCAGCCTCGACGCTTCGCTGCGGATCAGGCGAGAAGAAGGCACGGCCGCCCCGTCGGTCGAAGGTCGACTGGAGGCAGGCGACTTCCAGTACCAGACCCATTTTTCGATGGAAGATTTCTCCGCGGATGAAATATCCGCACTGATCGAGCAGCTGAAACCGCTCTGTCCAACCCGCAAGCACGAGGCCCGGCCAAGCAGGAATATCATCCGAAAGAAAAAGGGCGGTGGCTTGCTCAACCTCTCCGAAGCATCAAAAGCCCTTGGACTCTCCCCCCGAACTTTGAAATCGCTGATCCCATGCAGCGACATTCGGGTCAGGGAAGATGGGGATAACAGGACCATCGAGGAATATTACTGGGAGATGAGTTTAGTGCGCAGATTCGTTGGCTTATGGGAGAAACATAAAGCATCACATGAAGCCGACCGAGAGGATGTCACCCTCATCGCCGAACGCTGCTGCGACGGCGACCGACAGTGGGCCCGTGACATTATCGCCGGTTTTCTGAAACAGCGCACCTTTTCTGACCACTGAGATGACCTGCCCTGCCCTGCCCTGCACCGTCAGCAGGTTGCTATGCCTGCGACAAGATACCGACGCTCAATAAATCTTGCGCCGCGAAAAGGTCGAACCGAGCACGCTGAAGGTATTTTCGACGATAAACAGGGCGTAGTTATCTGTCGTAAAAACAATCTCTTCCAGCCGTTTCAGCTGAATATTATTGATGACCACCATCAGCACGGTCTTCTCCTGTTTGCGATAGGAGCCGATGGCCGGCAACATGGTGGTGCCGATTTTTAAATGGGTCATTACCTGATCGGCAATTTCCTGTGGTTTCTCCGAAATGATAAAGGTCAACTTGCGCTGACTGAACATCGAAAGAACATAGTCAACCGCCAGCGAACAGACAAATACAGCGATCATCGAAGCGATGACCAGATCGTTTTGAAGACTGACGAAACTGAGGGAAAAGAGAATAACATTGAAAACGAAGTAAACCTTGCCGACTCCGATGTTGTACTTCTGATTAAGAATAATTGCCACGACATCGAGCCCCCCGTTGGAACCAAGAGAGCGCAATACCATTCCGGCGCCGGCCCCGAGCAACGCCCCAAACACCAGGGCCGCGTAGAGCTGGTTATCAATCTGAATCTGGAAACCGATGAGCTGGTAATAGAAGGAAATCAGGCCCATCGCCAAAGCGCTGTACCAGAGAAAACGCCGTGAGATGAAAATGTAGCCGAGAATGAACATGGGTAAATTCAACAGCACGTAAAGCAGTCCCGGATTGAGCCAGCCGGTTTTATAATAGATCAGCGACCCGACCCCGAACAGGCCGCCGGGGACAAAATTGTGCGGAATGGCAATCGACTTTAGGGCGATCGCCTGAATCAGGGAGCCGATAGCGATCAAGCCGCAGTTCCAGAAGATCGAATAGACTAATTTGTTTTTCTCTTCGGACATTCCTTATCCTTTCACAATCGCAGAGTCGCGGAATACCTTTGCGGTCGGAATCCTGCACTCCCACAGGAGACATGTCAACCCCGTATTTAAAAATTCCGGAGGATACATTCGGCTTAAATTACCGACAGCGCTCCGATTTTGAAGAAATTGCCGATCTGGATAATGCTACACTAGGAGCCTGTCGGGTTTTGCGGGTCGCAACGAAAAATTGGATGGTTGAGACCAGATATTCGAGAATTTGAGAGCGAATAGCTGGACTATTTGTCGAAAATTACCGGAGATATGGGCCAATCAGGCGATTTTGCAGTCGGCTCATGTAAAGTGCGACAGGCTCCTAGGCATCTTTTGATGTCCCCCGGCCTGAGATGGCCTGCTCTGCACTGTCAGGAGGTTGTTGAACATGTTCCACTGGTTCCGAGACCGTCGCCGCGATAAAACGCGGAAGCGTCCCTTCCCTCGTGAGTGGGAGTCCTTCGTTCGAACGAATGTGGCCCATTACTGCGTGCTCGACGATGCCGAGCGCGCCGGGTTGCGCGCACTGATGCAGGTTTTTCTCGAAGAGAAATACTGGGAGGGCTGCGGCGGCCTTGAGCTCACCGACGAAATCCGCATTACCATTGCCGCCCAGGCCTGCCTGCTCCTTTTGGGGATCCCCCACAACTATTATCGCAACGTCGAGTCGATCCTCGTCTATCCCTCCACCGTCGTCATCCCCGAACGCCAGCCCAGAGTCTTCGAACGCATCATGGCACCGGTGGAGACGGCCCTGCCGATCCTCGGCCAGGCTATCGCCCAGGGGCCGGTCATCCTCGTCTGGGACGCCGTCCTCCACGGCGCCCACAATCCCGAGCAGGGACACAACGTCGTCTACCACGAGTTTGCCCATAAACTGGACATGCTCGACGGGTCAGCCGACGGCACCCCGCCCCTCGCCGACCCTGACCAGTTCGCCGAATGGGTAACCATCTGCTCCCGTGAATTCCTGCGGCTGCGCGACCTCGCCGCCAAGGGGCTGCCGACCTTTCTCGACGCCTACGGAGCAAAAAACGAGGCCGAGTTCTTCGCCGTCGCCACCGAAGAGTTTTTCGACCGTCCGCTGGCGCTTCAAATGCAATCCCCCGACCTCTACCACGTTCTTCGCGCCTACTACCGCCAGGATCCGGCAGAGCGTGTGCATAGGAGTTGCCCCGAGGAAGAATAATTCCCGTTGATCCTCCAGATGCGCCTTGGGCCCGTGACAAAAAGGAACCCTGCGCATCCTAATTTTTCGTGTCGTGCTGTTGATGTTGGGGGATGTGATGCGCCCCGAGTTACAGGGAGGGGCGGGGACACCGGAACCTTCTTGCCACAGAATAAAGAGGCACTCCCACTTTTCCTCCTGGGAGTGCCATGCTTCTGCCTGTTACCATCGGTGTGTATTATCTCGGCGGAGTGCCTTCCTTAAACTCTTTACGGATTTTATCCCGGAACTCGGCCGTGTCCTTGTACCCGTGAACCGTTGTGCCGTGCTGAACGACCGCCTCAAGCAACTCTTCTTCACTATCGGCGGAAAGAGCGACGGAACACTTGACGTCACCCGGGTAATCCCGGCAATCGATATATTTGCGACTCATAATCTACTCCTTGGCTGGCAAAGCGAACCGCGATTCGGCCCGCAGCATCTATTACCATCTTGGTAACATTATAACACCCCACCTCCTGGTATGTACAACCGGGGCGAAGTAGAGCGAAAAGTTATCCAGAAACAGAGCCAGGCCTTCCGGAGAACAGGCGCGAAAGGGGTTCGCTGTGATAGACGGCCAACCGGTCACTGGCGCGGGTGATGGCGACATAAAGCAGGTTTTTACCCAGTTCGGTTGCCGGATACGACCTCTGTGAAGGGTTCCAGAGGATCACTCCCGAGAACTCCAATCCCTTGACCTGGTGGGCATGGGTGACAAGAACACCCGGTTCAAAGGACAGGTCTGCGGTTTGCAGGCGCACCCCCGGCAGATCTTTCAGGGCGGCGTAAACGCTCTGGGCCTCATGCTTGAATCGGCAGATGATCGCGGTCAGGCTCTTTTTTTCGCGCGCCAGAAGCGCCCCCACCGACCGGCGCAGAGCGCTCAGCGCCTCCGGCTGACTGGCAAAAACATGAAAGCGCGGGTCCGGTCCCTCGTTGACCACCTTGCCCACCGGGCGCCCGGAGACCCGGGAGGCCAGGGCCATGATCTGACGTGTCGAGCGATAGCTGATATCGAGCGCTCCCGAGGAAAGCCCCGCGCTCTTCAGCTGCAGCTGGAACGCCGAGAACCCGGCCGAGTCGACAAAATCGAGGATCTTCTGTTTCTCGTCGGCGCAGACCGTCAGGCTGCGTCGGCCGGTGGTGGCCAGCATCAGGGCGTGAAGCTCGACCAGGGAGAGATCCTGCGCCTCATCGACCAGCACATGGTCGTACCAGCCGAGCGCCCCGGGAACCTCCGTCCCCC
>NZ_JBFHGD010000189.1:0-6287 GCF_041583255.1 Trichloromonas sp.
GCCGCCAGCGTTCGTTCTGAGCCAGGATCAAACTCTCCAGTTATATAACTGTAAGTTGATTCTGTTACTCTTGGTTAAACTTGATTTGCTCGCAAATCATCTTTTATCGTCTGCTATTTAGTTTTCAAAGACCAGTTTTTCTCCCCGTGCCTTTCATCGGCACAGGAGGGTGAAACTATCAAAACCGTTGCTGCCTGTCAATCTCTTTTTTTCTTTTTTCTTCTGCCGTCGATCTACTCATGTGCCGCTCGGCACCTTTCGTCAACGGAGGGCGGTTATACCCAATTAAGCTTTCCCTGTCAAGAAGGATTCGACATTGTTTCGTTTTTTTCTTAATTAAACCTACGACCGCTTGCCATCACCGCCCTGGCTCTATACGAACCGGATACGGGCAAACCGACGTTTACCGGCCTGGAGCACCAGCTCCCCCTTCGGACCGACCTCAAGATCCGGATTGTCGATCTTTTCGCCATCCATCTTCACGCCGCCCTGCTGAACCAGGCGACGCGCTTCACCGTTGGACTTGGTCAGCCCGGCATCGGTCAGCAGACGACAGATCCACAAAGGCTCCGTCGCGGCGATAACAACCTCTTCGATATCGTCGGGGATTTCCTTCTGTTTGAATTGCTGCACAAAATCATCTTCCGCCTGACAGGCCTGACTCTCACCATAGAAGCGGGCGACCAGTTCCCGGGCCAGCGCCTTTTTACTTTCCATCGGGTGCGCGCCGCCCGCCTTGCCGGCAACGCCGTCCTTTATTTTATCGAAAGTGGCCAGATCAGCATCGGAAAGCAATTCGTAGTAGCGCACCATCAGCTCATCGGAGATGCTCATAACCTTGCCGTAGATCTCCCTGGGCGGCTCGGTAATACCGATGTAGTTATTCAGCGACTTGCTCATCTTGTTGACACCGTCAAGGCCTTCGAGCAAAGGCATGGTCAGCACCGACTGGGGGCGCTGGCCTTCCTGCCGCTGCAGCTCGCGGCCGACCAGCAGATTGAACTTCTGGTCGGTTCCGCCCAGCTCGAGATCGGCTTTAAGAGCAACCGAGTCGTACCCCTGCACCAGCGGATAAAGAAACTCGTGAATGGCGATAGGCTGCTGCCCGCTAAAGCGTTTGTGAAAGTCATCGCGTTCAAGCATCCGGGCCACCGTATAGCGGGAGGCGAGCCCGATCAGGTCGGCGGCGGACATCGGTCCCATCCAGCTGCTGTTGAAGACAATCTCGGTTTTGTCCGGATCAAGGATCTTGAACACCTGCTCCTGGTAGGTCCGGGCATTCTGCAGCACCTGCTCGCGGGTCAGCGCCTTGCGGGTTTCGTTCTTGCCGGTCGGATCGCCGATCATGCCGGTAAAATCCCCGATCAAAAAGCAGATGTGATGACCGAGATCCTGCAGCTGCTTGAGTTTCTGGATCAGAACGGTGTGGCCGACGTGCAGGTCAGGAGCCGTCGGGTCAAACCCGGCCTTGATTCGCAGAGGGACCCCGGTCTTGACCGACTGGGCAACTTTCTCTTCCAGTTCCGCCTCGACGAGGATTTCCACCGCCCCGCGACGGATAATAGCCATCTGTTCCTGTACCGACTTCATACGCAACTCGCCCTTCAATTATTAGTCCTGAATTTCCTCGAGAACCCGTTCGATTGCCGTCGCCCGCCCGGTTTCCTCGTCGATGGTCAGCACGACACCACACACCGTCGCATCCTTCTTGGCCACCTCGAAACGAACCGGCAACAGGGAAAGGAATTTTTCAACCGCAAGCTCTTTGCGGATACCGATGACGGAATCGCGGCTCCCGGTCATGCCGACATCGGTGATATATGCGGTCCCCGACGGCAGAATCCGCTCATCGGCGGTCTGCACATGGGTATGGGTGCCGACCAAGGCGGAAACCCTGCCATCCAGGTAACAGCCCAAGGCCGCCTTCTCACTGGTTGCCTCGGCGTGAAAATCGACCAGGATGACCGGCGTCTGCTGGCGCAGCTCGTCGACCAGGGCGTCGGCAGTGCGAAACGGGCATTCCAGGTTGTTCATAAAAACCCGGCCCTCGAGATTAATGATCCCGACCTTGATGCCGGCACTGGTGGAAAAGACTCCGTGACCGCGGCCGGGCAACCCGGCCGGATAATTTGCCGGACGCAGCAGGCGCTTCTGGCTGTCGAGGTAATCGTAAATCTCGCGCTTGTCCCAGATGTGATTACCGGAAGTCAGTACGTCGACGCCGAGATCATAGAATTCCCGCGCCAAATCGGCGGTCAGCCCGAAACCGGCCGCAGCATTTTCGCCATTGACCACCACCAGGTCGATATTGTTACGATCGACCAACCGGTCGAGTCGGCTGGCCAGGGCAACCCGCCCGGGGCGGCCGACGACATCACCGATAAAAAGTATTTTCAAGAAAACCGCTCCAAAGCCTGATCAGACAACAGACAACCAATACCCGCAACCAGAGACGACTTATTACTTGGCGTATTCGGTAGCACGAGTTTCACGAATGACATTCACCTTGATCTGCCCGGGATAGGTCATTTCAGCCTCAACCTTGCGGGCGATATCCTTGGCCAGTATATGCGACTGGGCGTCGGACACTTCTTCACTGGAAACCATCACCCGAATCTCGCGGCCGGCCTGAATCGCATAGCAGCTGGAAACCCCGTGGAAGGAGGTGCCGATCCGCTCCAGGTCTTCGAGGCGCTTGACGTAGGTCTCGAGCATCTCGCGCCGGGCCCCGGGACGGGCACCGGACAGGGCATCGGCAGCCTGAACCAGAACCGCGAGAATGGTTTCGGGCTTTTCGTCTTCATGGTGAGCGGCCAGGGCATGGACGATCTTGGGCGACTCGCCATATTTGCGGGCGAGATCGGCGCCGATGACGGCATGCGACCCCTCGATCTCGTGGTCGACGGCCTTGCCGATATCGTGCAGCAGACCGGCACGCTTGGCCTGTTTGACATTGATGCCGAGCTCACTGGCCATGATGCCGCAGAGAAAAGCGACCTCAAGGGAGTGCTGGAGCACGTTCTGCCCATAGGAGGTCCGATAGCGCAACCGGCCGATCAGTTTGATGATCTCCGGGTGGATGCCGTGCACGCCGACGTCAAAGGTCGCCTGCTCGCCTGCCTCGCGGATCGCCTCATCCACTTCCTGCGCGGCCTTGGTGACCACCTCCTCGATGCGGGCCGGATGAATCCTGCCGTCGGCGACCAGCCGCTCGAGGGTCAACCTTGCCACCTCGCGGCGCACCGGGTTGAAGCCGGAAATAATGACCGCCTCGGGCGTGTCGTCAATAATCAGGTCGATACCGGTCGCCGCTTCGATCGCGCGGATATTGCGTCCCTCGCGGCCGATGATCCGTCCCTTCATTTCGTCGGACGGCAGCGGCACCACGCTGACCGCCTTTTCGGCGACATAATCGCCGGCGTAGCGCTGGATCGCCAGGGCCAGGATCTCCTTCGCCTTCTTGTCGGCGGTCTCCTTGGCCTCATCCTCGATCTGCTTGATCCGCTTGGCCCCGTCATGGCGGGCCTCACTTTCCATGCTGGCGATCAGCGTATTCTTCGCCTCTTCGGCCGTCATCCCGGAGATTTTCTCCAGCTTGTCGGCCTGCTGGCGAACCAGCAGATCAGCCTCTTTTTCGCGATTACGAACTTTCTCTTCAAGTTGCGGCAGAGCCCGCTCCCGCTGCACGAGGTCCTCCTCGCGGCCATCCACCAGCAGAGCCTTACGGTCCAGATGCTCTTCCCGCTGCAGTAGGCGTTTTTCCTGGGCCTGGATTTCCCGGCGCAACTCACGGGATTCCTTCTCCCACTCGGACTTGGCTTCCAGCACCGCATCCTTGGCCTGAATAACGGCCTCCTTGCGGATGGTGTCGCCTTCCTTCTTGGCATCTTCAACAATCTGGGCGGCAGCCCGTTCGGCACTGGCGATCTGCGATTCGGCCAGTTTGCGCCGCAGCAACATGCCGAGGAAGCCCCCGGCGACCAGGGCCCCGACTATCAACATCAATGCGATTTCTATCTGCAAAGCGGAATCCTCCTCTATTGTATAAGGTCGAGCTTATTCCGGACGATCTTCCGGAGTGGCAAAAAAACGCAACGTTCTGGCATCAGTGACCAGCATGTTCATTCCGATATCGTGAGACTCTACCGGCAGATCATCAACCAGTTGAAACTCAAAGCAGAAACCGACAAGACAGGGGCAGCGGTCTGCCGCGTGCAGGAAACGGTCATAAAACCCCTTGCCGTACCCGAGTCGAAACCCGGCCTGATCAAAGGCGACCCCGGGAACCAGCATGAGATCAAGATCGCAGGCCGACAACACCGAAGATCCTGAAGGCTCAAGGACACCGAAAACCCCGGATTTCAATTCAGCAAGGCGGGTCACCTCGACAAACTCGAGAACCTCACCGCAAACCCTTGGGTAGGCCACCCGCTTGCCGTGCCTGAGGGCTGCATGAAACAGCTCCTCGGTAAAGACCTCATTGTAAACCGGACTGTACAAGGCCAGAACGGCAGCCTGTAAAAATTCCGGCGTTTCCAGCAAGCGCAGCTGGGCCGCATGGCTCAAGGAGGCACAGGTGACGCTCGCCAGATGCCTGCGCTGCGCCAGCATGGTGGCTCGAATGGATTTCTTGGGCATGGCCAGAGATCCCTGTTTGCGATCTCTGCATGGAGGAGAAAGAAGGACAGCAGACGGGTCAAGTCCGGTAATGACTATAAATCTTCAGCCAGCTGACAAGTGTGGCATTGCGCGAATCCCAAAACTTGAATACGACAAGGCCTCTATCAGCAATGCACCTGGCGAATGGACCAGGCTTCATGGTCACGACTGGACAGTCCTGACAACAGACACGAAAACAGCTAAACGACTTATACAGCCCAGGGTTAAAACCGAACCTGTCAAATGCCCCGGCAAGGGCACAGTTGCTCTGCCAATCTATCTAAAATCTCCGTACAGAGACTGTTTCTGTGGCGACATCGGCCCTTACGGACCAGCGCCGGACTTACCTAGCTTTCCTCCGAAACCGGCCCGCTTTCCGGGACCCCCACCCCGTCGAGACCGGCTTTTTCCACGCGATCCAGCAATGCCTGCAAGCGTCCCCGAACCTCCGCATCGCCCTCGGCGGCAGCCTGATCCTGCAACCGCAGAAAAGCGCCGGACACATTCATCAGGGCGAGAATGGCGCAATTCAGAGAATCCGCCGACCGGCTGACCGACATTACTTCTGAAATCTTGGCGCTGGCGAAATCGGCCACGCGCCGCACTTCAGCAGGCGAAGCCTCGCTTTTCACCGTGAACTGCTGCCCGAGAATAGTCACCTCTACCGCCTGTTTCAAGGCGTCTCTCCGTCCAGCCCGTCCAGCTTGCCCAGGATCCGGTCCAACTCAGAGCAGACCCCTTCCCGCTCCTTGAGCAGGGCCCGGTTTTCATCCCGCAACTGCTGGCATTCGCGGGCAAGGCCCTGGCAACGGTCGAGCAACTGGTCGACTTTCTGTTCGAGTTTCTGCACCAGGTCCAGGTTGTCAGGCGCCATCATCTCATAACTCCAGCACGATTGGAAATATTAGAAAAATACAGTTTTAAAGTCAAGATTTTTCAGTTTCTTTGAAACAACGCATCAACAAACATATCGGGATCAAACGGACGCAGGTCCTCCACCCCCTCGCCGATCCCGACATAACGCACCGGCAGCCCCAGTTCGGCACCGATAGCGACCACCATGCCCCCCTTGGCCGTCCCGTCGAGTTTGGTCAGGGCGATCCCGGAAACCTTGACCGCCTCCTTGAACAGGCGCGCCTGGGTCAAGGCATTCTGCCCGGTGGTGGCATCGAGAACCAGCAACGTCTCGTGAGGGGCATCGGGGATCTCCCGGGCCAGCACCCGGTGAATCTTCTTCATCTCCTCCATCAGGTTGACCTTGGTATGCAGTCGTCCGGCGGTATCGAGAAGAAGCACGTCCGCCTTCCTGGACACCGCGGCCTTGGCCGCGTCAAAGGCAACCGCCGCCGGATCGGACCCTTCGTCATGACGAATAACGTCGACACCGGAGCGCTCGCCCCAGATCGCCAACTGCTCGGCTGCAGCAGCCCGAAAAGTGTCCCCCGCGCCGAGCACCACCTTTTTCCCCTCATTGACGAACTGGCGAGCCAGCTTGCCGATAGTGGTGGTTTTGCCGACCCCGTTGACACCGACCACCATGATGACAAAGGGCTTGCAGCGCTCCAGATCCAGGGGCGCAGTTTCCAGCTTCAGGCGCTGGCGGATCTCATCCTGCAGCGCACTGCGCA
>NZ_JBFHGD010000190.1:0-6268 GCF_041583255.1 Trichloromonas sp.
CCAATTTTTCATTGCGGCCCGCAAAGCCCGACAGGCTCCTAGTCGTCTCTGATCCTGGCACCCGGGGCCGGCCGCAGCGTTATTTCTTGACAAGTTGAAGCAATAAAGAGATAGGTCGATTCGACCTATCTCTTTATTGCTTTTTTCGTGGAAAACATGGGAATGAACATGATTTGGAAATCGTTCCGGCAACTGTTGCGCTGGGCAGCAAGGCTGCTTAAATATTCGCTTTGGCTGCTGGCCGCGCTGGCGCTGGCCGGCGGGGGGCTCGCGGCCTGGGTCTTCTGGGACCTGCCCGACATCGCCCCGCTCAAAGACCGCCGCACCTCGCTGAGCATCGAGGTTCCCGACTGGCAGGGAGTGCGGCACCCGTTCCTGGTGGGACCGAAAAATCCGCACTGGACGCCGCTGGAGTCTTTGTCTGACGAGCTGAAATGGGCGGTGATTGTCGCCGAAGATGCCAACTTCTACGAGCACGGCGGCATCGATGTGCCGGCGCTGAAGGAGGCGCTCAAATACGATCTGAAGCGCAAGCGCCTGGAGCGCGGCGCCTCGACCATCACCCAGCAGCTGGCCAAGAACCTGTTTTTGTCCCGGGATAAATCGGTCCTGCGCAAGCTGCGGGAACTGGTGATCGCGCGGCGCGTGGAACGCGAGCTGACCAAGGGGCGGATCCTGGAGCTCTACCTGAACGTGGTTGAGCTCGGCCCGCTGGTCTACGGTGCCGGTCACGGGGCCCGCTACCATTTCGGCAAGCCGGTTGCTGCCCTGACTCCGGCGGAATCGGCGTTTCTCGCGGCCATCCTGCCCGGCCCGCGCATCGCCTTCAACCCGCAGACCAAGGCCGTCAAGGTGCGCCAGCGGGCGGCGCGACTGCTCAAGCTGCTCGGCCTCCGTTCGATCCTTTCCGAGACCGAGATCGCCGACGCCCTGGTCGAATTGAATCAGCTCGGCGGACGATGATCGCCCGCTCCCGCCGGGGGCGCGACCTTTCGAATGATTGGTGCCGGCGGCCGGCCCCGGACGCTTCAGTCTGGGCCGATTCGGGCCGCGCTCAACGGCGGCTCTTCCCTTTGCCCTTCGGCGGTTTGCCGGCCGGCTGAAACTCCGGTTCGTAGCCAACGATGAAGTGGCTGCTGTTAGCGTTGCGCAGGCTCAGGAAGTGGGCATTGTTTTTATCAAAAGGGCAAACCGGCACCTGGCAGGGTGCAAAGCCGAACTTTTTATAAAAGCCGGGTTCGCCCAAAACGAACAGGGTCTGGCTCTTGATCTCCTCCTGCCTTAAGGCAAAGTTGAGCAGTTCAGAGCCCACCCCCTGCATTTGAAATTCAGGGGTCACCGCCATCGGCGCCAGGTGCAAGCCGCAAAGGTCGCTGCCGTGGTAGGCGTTGGAAAAGGCGATGTAGGCGATGGCCTTGTTGGTATGAATGCAGACCCATTCATGCAGGGGTGTGCCATTTTCGTGAAATTTCTGCACCAGCCCGGCTTCGTAGTCACTGCCGGGAAAGGCGCGGCGCAAGAGCGCGTAGACCTTGGCCTGGTGGTCTTTCGTGACTTTCTGTATTTTCATAGAGTTATCCTAACACAGCCGCAGTTGACCGTCCTCCTCGCTAGCGAATTCTGAATCCTCCCTGACCGGAACCGGGGCCTGCTTGAGCGGTGCTGCCGGCAAGGGTTGTTCCTGCTCGTTCGGTTCGGTTTCTTCGGGCCGAGCTGCCGCTTCGGCGGCCCGAATCCCCTCCTCCGCGGCCCGCTTGGCCAGCTTGTCGCAGCGCTCGTTGAAAGGGTGCCCGGCGTGGCCGCGCACCCATTGCCAGCTGATCTCATGACGGCTCGCGAGGGCCGCCAGCTGCTTCCAGAGGTCCTGGTTGGCGAGCGCATCCGGGGTGTCGAGCCGGTCGCTGCGGATCCAGCCGTGAATCCACTCGCTCATCCCCCGGACCAGGTACTGTGAATCGCTGAAGACGCGCACCTTCCGCGGGTTATTCAGGGCCTCGAGGCCCCTGATCGCCGCCAGCAGTTCCATCCGCTGCGAGGTGGCGACCGGTTCAAAACCGCTCAACTCCTTCTCCAGGTCCCCGTAGCGCAGGACGACACCATACCCCCCGGGCCCCGAGGCGTTTCCCGAGCCATCGCTGTAGAGTTCGACCACCCCCGGCGCCGGCGGGGTGAACGCGATCTCCAGGGCCTCGAATTCCAGCTCCCGCAGCAGCGGCACCAGGGCCGAAAGGTTCGGCGCCTGTCGCTGCAGGTCGGCCA
This sequence comes from Trichloromonas sp., assembly GCF_041583255.1. NCBI lineage: Bacteria > Pseudomonadati > Thermodesulfobacteriota > Desulfuromonadia > Desulfuromonadales > Trichloromonadaceae > Trichloromonas > Trichloromonas sp. The sequence goes on from NZ_JBFHGD010000190.1 coordinate 2,260, forward strand.
GGGAAAGTTCCAGGGCAACGTCGTAGCGGACGGTTGCCAGTCTCTTCGAGAGCCGGGCCTGGTCTTCATGGGCCTGCAGATTTTCCTTGCGCTTCTTCCCGCTGACCAGGCTTTTCCACTCGAGGACGCCTTCGAGGGAGCCGAACCGCTGGACCAGCTCGGCGGCTGTTTTCTCGCCGATTCCGGGAACTCCGGGGATGTTGTCCGAGGTGTCGCCGGCCAGCCCCAGAACATCCGGCACCAGCTCCGGCGTGACGCCGAAGCGCTCAATGACCTCTTGCACCCCCGAGCGTTTCTCCTTCATGGTGTCGAGCAGGCAGATGCCGTCGCCGACAATCTGCATCAGGTCCTTGTCGCCGGTGACGACCGTGATCTCGATCCCCTCGGCGGCATAGCGGCGGGCCAGGGTGGCAATCACATCGTCGGCCTCAAACCCGTCCGCTTCCAGGGCGGGGATGTTGAGGGCCCGCAGAATGTTCTTGATGTACGGCAGCTGGGGCAGCAGATCTTCGGGCATGGCGTCCCGGTTGGCTTTGTATTCGGGATAGATTTCCCGGCGGAAGGTTTCTTCTCTTGGGCGGTCGAAGACGACGGCGAGATAATCGGGGCGGTTCTCCCGCAGCAGCTCGAGAAGCATTCGGGTAAAACCAAAAACGGCATTGGTCGGCAGCCCGCCGGCGGTGGCCAGGTCGCGGATGCCGTAATAGGCGCGGTAGATGTAACTGGACCCGTCCAGCAGGTACAGTCGAGGTGATACGTTCACAGGTTCTCCAGAGGTGAGGTCAAGGTGTTTCCGCTCTTCTCAGCGCTCCTGGCCGAAAAGTCGGTCGAAGGCTTTTTCCTGTTCGGGGGTGCCGATGAGGATCAGGCCGCTAGCCGCTTCAAGCCGGGTTTCCGGTTCGGGGGAGACCTGCGTTTCGGCGTCTTCCGGCGGTTCGATGGCGACTATGGAGCAGCCGGTCTGCGGGCGCAGGCGCGATTCGGTGATGGTCTTGCCGGCCAGTGACGCGGGCAGCTGGCGGCGGAAGACGGCGATCCCCTCGGTGAGAAAGGCCGATTCCTTGTGTTCGAGCAGGTTCATCAGGATGCTCGCCCCGACCGAGGCGTTGGAGACCACGAAGTCGGCCCCGGCGGCGTAGAGCTGGTTGACGTTTTCATCCGAGTTGGCCCGGGCGACGATGCGGATATGCGGGTGCAGGTGACGGCTGGTCAGGGTGAGAAAGATGTTGGTGCTGTCATCGTTGGTGGTGACGATCAGCCCGCTGGCCCGGTCGATGCCGGCCTTGTGGAGGATCTGCCGGCCGGTGGCGTCGCCGTAGACCGGCACGTGCTGGTCGCAGGCCGGGCTTTCCTCGCGGTCGACCAGGATGAAGGGGATCGGCTTGCGGTCGAGAAAACTGGCGGCGGCGCAGCCGATGCGGCCGTGGCCGAGAATGAAGATCAGCTCGTCTTCCGTGACCTCGCCGGTCAGCTGTTCGAGCGTGGCCAGCTGGTCACGGGTGCCGGCCAGCACCAGCAGGGTGCGCTCGCCGAGAACCGAGTCGCGGTCGGGCGTGGTGAATTCGCCCCGCTCCCAGAGGCCGATGACCGCCAGGCCGGTCTGTTGACGGATCTGGGCTTCGAGCAGGGTCTTGCCGACGTAGGGGGTGCCATGGATGGGGATTTCGGCGATCTGCAGGCTGCCGAAGGAGTCGAGCACGTGGGCCAGGGCCCCGCGGGTGGTGGCCCGGGTGCCGAGGTAGCGGCCGAGAATTTTCTTCAGCGGGATGACCTGGGTGGCGCCGGCCAGGCGCAGCAGGTCGACGTGTTCCGGCTCGTTGATCATGGCCGCGATGGGGGTCTGGCAGAGGGAGCGGATGGTCAGGCAGAGGTTGGTGTTTTCCGGGTCGCTCAGGTTGGCGATCACGTAGCGGGCCGCGGCCACCCGCAGGCCGGTCAGAACCTGGGCATCCGACGATGAACCGTAGACGACCTTGAAGCCTTCCTGCTCTTCCAGATGCAGGGCCTGCTCGTAGTCGGCGGAGACCACCACGAAGAGGAGTTTGCGCGACTGCAGCTTGCGGATCAGGGCCCGGGTGATCGGGTCGACGCCGAAGATCAGGATGTGGCCGGCGGTCTGCGCCGGCAGCTCGTAGGTGGGGCGGTAGCGCAGGCGCTGCTCGATCCAGGGGGCGAGAAAGAGACTGATCAGGCCGAAGGGGAGGATGATCAGCAGAAAGACGACGCCCGAGACGGTCACCACCGCGGCGAAGATGTAGCCGGGATCGGTGTGGAAGGTGATGTCGCCGAAGCCGAGGGTGGTCATGACGGTGATGGTCCAGTAGGCCCCGGCGATAAAGGAGAATTCACGCCCCTCGAGATGCCACATGAGGGAGCGGAAGATGGTAGCGTAGACCAGGATCATCGCCAGCAGGAAGAGGCAGTAGAGCAGCAGCACCTTCAGGTTCTTGCGGGCTCGCCCGCGCAGAAAATAGGCGAGCTCGGAGGCGATCGATTTCATGAAATATCCTCGTTGACCGGGTAGATGCGCACCCGGGTATCGTAGTAGCTGGCGCCGTTGCCGACCTTGCTGACCGCATCGCAGGTCAGCTGGTTGACGCTGCTCCCCGAAGCGAGCCATTTGCCGCGGGGGAAGACCAGGGTATCACGCCGTTCGGCCGCTGCCAACCGCACCCGGCCGGCGACCCGCCCGCGTTCGTTTTCGACCCAGGCCAGATCCCCCCCGGCGAGGCCGGCCGCTTTCGCGGTTTCCGGATGCAGGCGCAGCTCCGCCGGCTGCTGCTGGGCGGCCGGGGTCGTCTCCGAACAGAGCCACTGCGGGGGGGCGGTGGAGAGCAGGTGCAGGGGATGGGTGCTGTCCGGCATGGCGGCCGGCGCATCGAATGTCTGCAGAAAGCGGAATTTGCCCGAAGGGGTGGGGAAGCGGCGGTCGCGGTAGGGGACGGCGGGAACATCGGGGAGCCGCTGCGGACCCCGGCGCAATGCCTCCAGGTCGAGCCCCTGGGCCAGCACCGGCGCCAGCAGGCGCTGCTGCCACTGGTCGCGGGTGCGGCGGAATTCGTCGGCGAAATCGAAGCGCTGGGCCAGGGCGCAGAAGATGTCGAAATCGCTGCGGCAGTCGCCGGGGGGGGCGACGGCCCGGTTGACCGGGCCGACGTAGCTGTGGCCGTAGCTGCCGACGAAGTCGTCTTCCTCTAAAAAGGTGGTGGTCGGCAGAATGAGGTCGGCCGTGCGGGCGGTGTCGTCGAGAAAGAGGCCGGCCACCACCACGAACGGGGTCTGCCCAAAAGCCTGCCTTACCAGGGCGGTGTTGGGAGCCATGGCCACCGGGTTGCCGGCGGTGACGAAGATCATCTCGATCTTCGGGTCTCTGGCGGCGAGGAGGTCGGCGCCGAGGCGGGGCATCAGCAGCCGGCGCCGACCGGGATGCCAGTGGTCGCCGGCAAGAGCCATGTCGAAGGGGGCGTATTCGTCAAACCCCTGGCTGACGCCGCCGCCGGAGACGCCGATGCAGCCGGCGATCGCTCCCAAAGCGTCGATGCTCCGCAGCGCCAGGTGGGCGTACTCGTAGCGGTGCATTCCCCAGCCGAGGGTGATGGCGGCCGGCCGGTTCTCGGTGAGCAGGTCGGCCAGCGCCGCGACCTGCTGTTGCGGCACGTCGCAGCGCCGGCACAGTTCGTCCAGCGAAAAGCCGTCGAGGATCTGCTGGTAGCCGGTGAACCCCTCGCTGCAATCGGCGATAAAGTCGCGATCCTCTTTGCCCTGCCGCAAAATCAGCTTGGCCGCGGCCATGGCCAGCCAGGCATCGCTCCCCGGTTTCGGTTGGATATGCAGGTCGGCCAGGGGGCGACTCTCGCTGGCCACCGGATCGATCAGCACGACGGTATCGCCGCGGCGGCGCAGGTCGGCGGCGATGCGGGCCAGGGTCGGCCCCGTGACCACCGGGTTGCGCCCCCACAGGAGCAGGCTGCGGCTGTTGAGGTAGTCGAGGGGGTCGTGGGAGATGCGG
>NZ_JBFHGD010000191.1:0-6182 GCF_041583255.1 Trichloromonas sp.
GCTCACCAGGCCATCAGCAGCCCACTGCTGGAAGACATCGATATTTCCGGGGCCAAGGGCGTGCTGGTAAATATCTCCGGCTCCTCGAACATGACCATGGAAGAGTTTGAAGAAGCCTCCCGCATCATTCATGAAAAGGTTCATGAAGATGCCAACATCATTGTCGGCCTGGTGATCGACGAGGACCTCGGTGACCGGTTGAAGATTACTGCGATTGCCACCGGCTTCGGCGCCACCTTCAACAAGGGGGCCCGCAAGGCCGAGGAGCTCAAGGCCCGGACCGCCTTCTCGCCGGGCAAGGTGGATCACGACCTGCCGACCTTCATCCGGGATCGGCAGAAAGAATCTCCCCGCAGCCTGCGGTCGCCGGTCAGCGAAGACCAGGAATACGATATCCCCACCTTCCTTCGTCGCCGCGTCGACTGACCAGGGCTGGGCCCGATACACCGGGAGGTTTACTGCTGGTCAAGAAATTTGACGGCGCAATAGACAACCCCGCAAGTTTCCATGCTGACGGCTCGTGCCGGTTCTCCGCCCGGCAGGCAGTGTGGCTGACAGTATAATGGATGTGTGCGACGACTCCCTCGTCCCGGGGACTGCATAGTGCGGTCCCCGTTTTTTTTTTGAACAACCCGCATCGGCGGAAACCGCGAAGGTGAATCACTGATGTCACGCAAGCTCATCGACAACGCCCGCCGGCGCCTGGCTGCCGAAACCGGCTGTCGCGCCAAGCCCTGGGGGGGACGGCTTTCCGTGGCCCTGGTCTATCCCAATACCTACCACCAGGCGATGAGCAACCTCGGCTTCCTGTCGATCTACCAGCTGTTGAACAGCCGCGAAGACACCCTGTGTGAGCGGTTTTTCCTTCCCGATGCCGAGGATATGGCGGAACATCGCAAAACCGGCTACCCCCTGTTCTCCCTCGAATCCGGGCGTCTGCTCGCCGATTTTGACGTTATCGCTTTTTCCATCTCTTTTGAAAACGACTATCTCAACCTGCCGCATCTTTTCGACCTGGCCAACATCCCGTTGTGGAGCCGCGAGCGGGACGACCGTTTCCCCCTGGTGATTTCCGGCGGGGTCTGTGCATTTCTCAATCCCGAGCCGCTGGCCGACATTATTGATCTGTTTGTGGTCGGCGAGGGCGAGGCGATTTTGCCGGCATTGGTCGAGTCGATCGGATCGACGGGTCAGCTCGGGCGACCGGAGATGCTGCGGCAGCTGGCGTCCGTACCCGGGGTTTATGTGCCGTCACAGTACCAGATCGATTATCGGGCGGACGGCACCTTGGCCGGCTGGAGCCATCCCGCCGATGTGCCGGAGCGGGTGCGCAGGCAGTGGGTTCACGATCTCGATGCGACGCAAAGCCGCTCCTTCGTACTGACCGAGCAGACCGAATTTTCCGATATGGCCCTCACCGAAATCTCGCGGGGCTGTTCTCGCGGATGCCGCTTCTGTGCCGCCGGCTTCATTTACCTGCCCCCCCGGGAGCGCAGCCTGGATAGCCTCCTGGGCCAGATCGAAGCGGGACTGTGCGAGCGCGAAAAAGTCGGCCTGGTCGGGGCGGCGGTGTCGGACTATTCGCAGATCGCTTCACTGAACCAGGCGATTCTCGAGCGGGGCGGCAAGATCTCGGTGGCCAGCCTGCGCATTGATTCGCTGACCGCAAAAGAAGTCGAAGCTCTCAAGATATCCGGACATCGGACCGTGGCCCTGGCACCCGAGGCGGGGAGCCAGCGCATGCGCGATGCCATCAACAAGGGACTCGATCGCCGGCAGATCCTTGATGCTGTATCGCTGCTGGCCGAAGGGGGAATCCCCAATCTCAAGCTCTATTTTCTGGTCGGCCTGCCCGGTGAGCAGGCGGCCGACATCGACGAGATGCTCGATCTGGCCGGTGAAATTCGCGAACTCTGGATGGCCGCCGGAAAGAAACGGGGGCGGTTGGGAAATCTGACCCTTTCGGTCAACCCGTTTATCCCCAAGCCGTTCACGCCCTTCCAGTGGGCCGCCATGGTGGACGAAAAGAGTTTGAAGCGAACCTTTCAGGCGATCCGTTCCGCGGTCGCCCGGATGCCGAACACCGAGGTGATTTTCGAATCGCCGCGCAGTGCCGTGCTGCAGGCCTTCCTCGCTCGAGGCGACCGGCGGGTCGGGCAGACCCTGCCGCTGCTGGCGGCGGGAGACAACCTCAAGTCCGCCTGCCGGAAATCGGGCCTCGATCCGGCTTTTTACGTGACCCGGCAGCGTGGCGAAAGCGAGCGTTTCCCCTGGGAAATTCTCGACAGCGGCGTTCGCCGAGAGGCGCTTTGGCGCGAGTATCTGTCGGGCCTGGACGCCCGCCTGTCGCCGCGTTGTTTCGATGGCTGCACCCGTTGCGGCGTCTGTGATTAAGAAGGTTAGGCTCGACCGCTGGCCGACTTATTTCAAAAAAAGTCCCTTGACGATCAATGATTTTGTGGTTGATTGGAAGTACCGAGATACTCGGTTGAAATCATTTTCCAGGGAGGCTTTTATGAATACAACGATCAAGAAACTCCTTGTTGTCGTTTCCGTTGCCCTGTTCCTGCTCTATGTCGCCCTTACCGGGTAACTTCCCGCTTGACAAGCTTCGTCGCATGATTTAAATTACGACAAAAAGGATCATTAATATCTTTAGGAGGTCGACGATATGACACAGCAGAAAAAAGGCGTTATCACCTTTAAGGGCAACCCGGCAACCCTGCTCGGCCCGGAACTGAAGGTCGGTATGGCCGCTCCCGACTTCAAGGTGGTTAACAACGGACTGCAGCCGGTTTCCCTGGCCGACAGTAAGGGAAAGATTCGGCTGATCACCGTGGTTCCCTCCCTCGATACCCCGGTGTGCGATGCCATGACCCGCAAGTTCAACGTCGAAGCGGCCAAGTTGCCGGACTCTGTTTTGGTCTATACCGTCAGCCTGGATCTTCCCTTCGCCCAGAAACGCTGGTGCGGCAATGCCGGGATCGAAAAGGTGCAGACCCTGTCCGATTACCAGGAGCGTTCCTTCGGACTCAACTACGGACTGCTGATTGACGAACTCAAGCTGCTGGCAAGGGCCGTGCTGGTGATAGATCAGGGCGACAAGATCGCCTACCAGGAGATCGTCAAGGAGGTGACCGCCGAGCCCGATTACGCGGCCGCACTGGCGGCAACCCGCGCTCTGCTGTAAGGAGAGGGCACAGAATGATCCACGGGGAAGGCTGTCGCAGCCTTCCCCGTTTTGCGTCATGGATGGACTTTTGACCGGTTTTTGCGGTATTCTTTTGCACTGGCAAGAGTTCATTAGCGGGAATGGTGAAGCATGAACGTTGAACAGATGAAGGTGGTTCTCAAGGAAATTCTGACCAAGACCAACCTGACCCCCTGTGTGGTCGGTCACCGCGGGGTCGGCAAGACTGCGGGGATCATCCAGGTCTGCCGGGAAATCGGTCGCCGTTACCAGCCGCTGCGCCTCGGGCAGATGGAGGTCGGCGACCTGGTGGGAATTCCCTACCGGCAGGAGGAGGTCATGCACTGGTCGCGCCCCAGCTGGTGGCCGCTGGCGGATGCCCCGGAAACCGTGATTCACTGCGACGAGCTCAACCGGGCGCAGCAGGAGGATACCCTGCAGGCCATTTTTCAGTTCGTCGAGCCCCCTTCCGAAGGGCAGCTGCGAGCGTTGCACACCCACCAGCTTGCCCCCAGGCACAAGGTGGTGGTCTCGATTAATCCTCCGGACGGCACCTACCAGGTGGCCACCCTCGACCGTGCCCTGCTCGACCGCATGGTGATGCTGCAGGTGGAGACCGACTATGCCTGTTGGGCCCGCTATGCCAAGTCCCGGCAGCTCGACCGGGTTGTGCAGCAGTTTCTGGCCGGCAACCAGAACCTGCTGGCGCGGCAGGGAAGCCCCCTCGACATGCAGATGGAGCCGACCGAGCGGGCCTGGGAAATGGTCAGCACCTTGCGCAAGCATTGCCGGTTTCCCGCCGACCTCGAGATGGAGGTTTATGCCGGGATTGTCGGCAAGGAGGCGGCCATCATGTTCCTGCGCTGGAGCGCCGAGCAGCAGAATCGGCCGGTGACCGCCCGGGAGATTCTCGACAGCTGGGATGCCGTGGCCGGCAAGGTCAGGGCGCAGCGGGATGACCTGCAGGCGGTGTCGATGAACGACCTGGTGACCAGCCTCGAAGTTGCGCCGCAGATGACCCCCGAACAGGAGCAGAACCTGATCAACTACATCGGCGCGCTCCCCCGGGACATGCGCTTCGGCCTGGTCAAGTCGCTGGTGAAAAACCCCCCGGTGGCGGCGGCCATCGTCCAGGACAAATACGACGAGGTGGTGCTCGACGCCATCGCCGAGATCAGCCGGGAAGCGTCTTGACGGCCGTGATTGGTGCTTGGTGATTGGGATGAGCGCAGATCTTCGGGGGCTGGAAAACGCGGTGGTTCGCCTGCTCAAGAGCCATCCCTTCTACGGCCATTTTCTGCTCGGGTTTCGCCGCCGCCAGGTGTCGGCCGATTACGCCCTGGGGGTGACTATCGGCAATGGTACCCCGGTCCTCTGCGTCAATCCGCAGCGGTTGGCTGACTTTTCCTCCGATGAACAGCGGGCGCTGCTCGAACACGTCCTCAAGCATGTGCTGCATCTGCACATGGCCCGGCGCAAGGGGCGGCACGGCCATGACTGGGACATCGCCTGCGATCTCGCCATCAATCCGGGTATTGCCGGATTGCCACCGCAGGCCGCGCTGCCGCACAAGGTGAAGCTGGAGGAAGGGCTGGCGGCCGAAGAATATTACCGGCAATTGGCGCGGCCTTTCGACGTCGGCAACCTTGAAGGGCGGGGAGTCGGTGATGCGAGCCGGGATGCCGGGCAGGTCGTCGACGCCGGGGAGGATGGTTTCCCGGCCAAAGAGGCGGATGCCCTGCGGACCCTCGATGATCACCAGGTTTGGGCCGAGGCCGACAGCACCCCCCAGGGATTGGCCGAAGAAGTGGTTCGCAGCATGGTCCGGGACGCTTACCGCAAGAGCCGGGGGGAACTCCCCGGCGATGTGCGTTCCCTGGTAGAAGGGCTGCTGGCGCCGTCGCCGATCCCCTGGAAAGAGGTGCTGCGGCAGTTTGTCGCCAGCGCCGGCCGGGTCGGTCGCCGCAGCACCTGGAAGCGGGAACACCGTCGCTTCGGGCACGACACGCCGGGCAATCGCAAGCGCCAGCGTCTCCGTCTGCTGGTCGGCATCGACGTCAGCGACTCGACCAACCGCCGTGATCTGCGCGAAACCTTTGCGCACGAACTGGTACAGATCGCCCGTGGTCGGGACAGTCACGTCACCGTCCTCTATGCGGGCAGCCGCATTCAGCGCATCGATAGTTTCGTCGGCAGCCCGGCGCTGGTCGAAGTCTTCGAAGGGGGCGGATTCACCGATTTGCGACCGGTGTTTGAATACGCCCGGAGCATGCCGATGCGTCCCGCCGCCGTGATTTATCTCACCGACGGTATCGGTCCGGCGCCGGAAATCATGGAGTTTCCCACCCTGTGGGTCCTGACCCGCGACGGCGAAAAGCCTGCTCCCTGGGGGGTTGAGCTAAGGCTCGATGTCTGATTTGCGCTGACTTTCTTCACTGGAGGTTTTTCATGGATCAACTCAGGCTGATGACCGAGGAATCGATCCGCCAGCTGCTCGAGGCCGCCGGCGCGCGGGTTGCGTCCCGTGGCGGACGCACCGAAAGCTACGGGGCGCCCCGGGAATTTTCCTTTGAAGTGAAGGGGGTTTTCCCCAATGGGCTGATGCTGCACATCGTCGCCCGCCAGTTCAATTATCGCGATCCCTGGGAAGCCGAGGGGAGGGTCAATGACCTGGTCGATGTGTCACTGCTTAAGGACGGTCAGTTTTCCGAACTGCCGAAGGGATACCCCTGGTTTCAGGGGCGGGATAGCGAAGACGGGCTGGATGAGCCGGCGTTGGTAGAGTTGGTGGCCTGCGTGAATAAGCTCAACCCCAAGCTCTTCCTGCTGCAAAAGCTCACAGGCGACCTTTAGCACCGGGCCGGTTGCCTGGTTCCGGTAACTGCAACAAAGGCTGGCCCCGTCGGGTCGGCCTTTGCGTTTAAAGGGGTCATTTTGAGAGCTGCTGTGTTGCAGGCTGCTTGACAAGTTTGAAAACGCCGAAAGCCGCAGC
>NZ_JBFHGD010000192.1:0-6157 GCF_041583255.1 Trichloromonas sp.
CACGGACTCAGCGACACCCAGCGCAAAGAGGCCTACGGCTGCGACATCACCTACGGCACCAATAACGAGTTCGGTTTCGACTACCTGCGCGACAACATGAAATTCGCTCTGGCGGACTACGTCCAGCGAAACCTGAACTTCTGCATTGTCGACGAGGTTGACTCGATTCTCATCGACGAGGCGCGCACCCCGCTGATCATCTCCGGTCCGAGCGAAGCTTCGAGCGAGCTCTACTATTCCGTCGACCGGATCATTCCGATGCTGAAAAAAGGGGAGATGATCGAGCATCGGGACGGCAAGATCGGGCAGAGCACCAAGGAATACACGGGTGATTTCACCGTCGATGAAAAGGCCAAGGCGGCGTCCCTGACCGAGGAGGGGGTGGCCCGGGTTGAAAAACTGCTCGGCATCGACAACCTTTACGAACCGCGCAATATCGAAATTCTGCATCACGTCAACCAGGCTGTAAAAGCCCACGCCCTGTTCAAGCGGGACGTCGATTACGTGGTGAAAGACGGCGAGGTCATGATCGTCGACGAGTTCACCGGGCGGCTGATGCCCGGGCGGCGCTGGAGCGACGGTCTGCACCAGGCGGTGGAAGCCAAGGAAGGGGTCAAGATCGAGAGCGAAAACCAGACCCTGGCCACCATCACATTCCAGAACTACTTCCGCATGTACGAGAAGCTCTCAGGGATGACCGGTACCGCCGACACCGAGGCGGCCGAATTCCACGAAATCTACAAGCTCGACGTGGTGGTGATCCCGACCAACCGGCCGATGCAGCGGCTCGACGTTGCCGATGTCATCTACAAGACCGAAAAGGAAAAATTCAAGGCGGTGGTCGAGGATATCGTCGAGTGTCACGCCAAGGGGCAGCCGGCCCTGGTCGGCACCATCTCCATCGAGAAGTCGGAAGAAATCGCCGAAATGCTGCGCAAGCGTGGCGTGCCGCACAATGTCCTCAATGCCAAGCACCATGAGAAGGAAGCGGAGATCGTCGCCCAGGCCGGGCGCAAGGGGGCGTTGACCATCGCCACCAACATGGCCGGCCGCGGCACCGACATTATTCTCGGCGGCAACCCGGAGCTGCTGGCCCGCCGTGAGGCCGCTTCCAGCGAGGATGCCGAGGCGGCCTATCCCGCCCTGCTGGAAAAATACAAGGCGATCTGCGCGGCCGAAAAGGCCGAGGTGCTCGAAGCCGGCGGCCTGTATATCTGTGGTACCGAACGCCACGAATCGCGCCGGATCGACAACCAGCTGCGCGGCCGCAGCGGCCGTCAGGGCGACCCGGGCAAGAGCCGGTTCTACATGAGCCTCGAGGACGACCTGCTGCGCATCTTCGGCTCCCACCGGGTGGCGTTTGTGATGGACAAGCTCAAGCTGCCGGAAGGGGAGCCGATCGAGCACGGCATGATTTCCAAGGCCATCGAAAATGCCCAGAAAAAAGTCGAAGGGCACAACTTCGAAATCCGCAAGCACCTCATCGAATACGATGACGTCATGAACAAGCAGCGCGAGGTCATCTATACCCAGCGCCGCGAGGTGCTTGGCGGCGAGAATCTTCGCGAAACCGTCGAAGGGATCATGCTGGAGATGGTCGAAGACGTGGTGGCCACCTTCTGCCCTGAAAAGACCCCCCCGGCCGACTGGAACTGGGACAGCCTGGCCAAGGACATGTTCGACCAGTTCATGATCCTGCCCCTGCTTCCCGAGGCCGACAAGGGGCTGACCCGCGAGGAACTGGAGCAGGACCTCAAGCAGCAGGTCATGGCCCGGCTGGCGGAAAAGGAAGAGGAGTTCACTACCCCGGTCATGGAACACCTGATGAAAGTGCTGCTGCTGCAGACCATCGACATGCAGTGGAAAGATCACCTGCTCTCCATCGACCACCTCAAAGAAGGGATCGGGCTGCGCGGCTACGGGCAGCGTAATCCCAAGGAAGAATACAAGCGCGAGGCCTACCGACTGTTCATGGAGATGATGGGGCGGATTCGCCAGGAGGTGGTGAATAAACTGTTCCGGGTACAGCTCAAGCGCGAGGACGACGTCGAGCGGATGGAGGAGCAACAGCGCAAGCAGCGACTGGTGCTCAACCGGGCCGGGGGAGAAGACCAGGCCAAGCAGCCGACGACCCGGGACGAGGACAAGGTGGGGCGCAATGACCCCTGTCCCTGCGGCAGCGGCAAGAAATTCAAGAAATGCTGCGGAAAGTAGTTTTTATCTAGACCCTGAGGTGCCACAGCCATGCCTCCCGAACTGACTGCGGGCCCGGTTTCCCCGGATCTGCTGATCGTTGACGATGCGCCGTTTTTTCGGCGCTTTCTGGGCGACTTTCTGGAATCCCACGGGTATCGTGTGCTTCAGGCCGGTTCGGGTCTGGAGGCTATCGATATCATCACCCGTGAGCCGGTCGCCGCCGTTCTCACCGATATCGAGATGCCGGGCATGGCCGGGCCCGAGCTGCTGCGCAACATCAAGCGGCGTCGACCGGAAATCCCGGTGGTGATGATTTCCTCTCACCACGATTTCGAGGCGGCCCGCGAAGTGCTGCGGGACGGCGCCCTCGAATATCTGACCAAGCCGCTGCAGGAGCAGGAACTGCTGGCCGCCGTTGAGCGGGCCCTCGAAGAAAACCGGCGGGCGCTGGCCGCCCGATCTCTGGCCAGGGAAGCCCAGCGGCGCCTCTCCGACCTGGTACTGCTAAAAAAAATCGGGCATACGGCCAGCAGCGAGGGGAACCTGTCGAGCCTGCTGGAAAAGGTCCTCGACTCGATCGTGACCTTCCTGTCGGTCAACCGGGCCCTGGTCATGCTGGCTGGCGACGACGGTGGTCTGCGGGTCGCCGCCTCGCGCGGCGTGGACGAGACCGCGGCCGGAGACCTGGCGCTGGCGTCGGGGCTGGGGATCTGCGGCCAGGTGCTGCTGACCGGTGAGCCGGTGCTGGTTGACGATCTGGCCAGTGACCCCCGCTATCCGCTGGCGGAGGCCGCCGACCGGTTCGACGATCAGCCGCTGCTGGCGGTGCCGATGCGCAGCCGCGATCAGGTCATCGGCGTGCTCTATGTGAGCGACAAGCATACCCGGGAGCCTTTTGGCGCCAATGATCGGGATCTGCTGGCAACCATTGCCCACCAGACGTCGCTGGCCATCGACAACCTGCAGCTGGTCTCGATCCTTCGGGAACGGGCCCGTGAGCTGGAACAGGTCAACCGCAGCCTGCTCAAGCTGAACCAGGATCGTTCCCGGCTGGTATCCAGCCTTTCTCACGAACTCAATACGCCGCTGACCTCGATTCTCGGTTATGTCGACCTGATTCTTAATTTCCCCGACCAGATCGATGCCGCCGAGGTGCAGGGGTTTTTGAAGAATGTGCTGCAGGAAGGGCAGCATATGGAAAAGCTGATCGGCGGCATGCTGCAGCTTTTCAGCATTGACACGGGGACGCAGGGCTGGCAGGGGGTTCCGTTGGCTCTTGCCGAACTGCTGGCCGCGGCCCTGGCTGAACGGGAGCCGGAGGTCGATGCCAAGGGGGTGACCGTCGGCCTCGAACTTGCCGAAGGGTTGCACCCGGTGCGCGGTGACAGCCGGGAGATGCCGGTTCTTCTCCACGCCCTGCTGGAGAATGCCGTGAAGTTCAACCGTCCGGGCGGCCGGATTTTGATCCGGGCCGAAAACAGCGCCCATGACGAAAACCCTTCCGTCTATCTGCAGATTCACAACGACGGCCGAAGCGTGCCGCTTGATGCCGGCAGCGATATTTTTGACGGTTACGTGCAGCTTGGCGATATCGATTCCGACAAGCCAGAAGGGGTCGGCGTCGGGCTGGCGACCTGCCGCGCCATTGTCCGCCGCATGGGCGGTGAAATTGTGCTGGTCCCTTCATGCGGAGAGGGGACCACCTTTGGCCTTCAGCTTCCGGCATGGAACACGAACGGAGAGTGACCGATGAATAACGAGGAGATCAAGGGAGTTCCCGGTTTCAGGTTTGCCGCCTGTTCAGCCGGATTGAAAAAGTCGGGTCGGCCCGATCTGGCGCTGATCGTATCCGATGTCCCGGCCCGCTGCGCTGGCGTGTTCACCACCAACAAGGTGGTCGCGGCCCCGGTCCAGATAACGCTTCCCAGGGTTCGCAACGGGCGCTGCCAGGCGATCCTGGTCAACAGCGGCAACGCCAATGCCTGCACCGGCGAGCAGGGGCGTCGCGATTCCCTGCGCAGCGGCGCACTGGCGGCCGCCGCCCTCGGTATCGACGAGGAGCTGGTGGCGGTGTCGTCGACCGGCGTCATCGGTGTGCCGCTGGCGATGGACAAGTTTGAGCAGCACGTGGCGCCATTGGCGGGGCAGCTGCAGCCGGACTGCGCCGATCTTGTGACAGCGGCGATCATGACCACCGATTCCTTCGCCAAGCGCTATGCGGTGACCGGCGAGGTTGCCGGCCGGCCTTACCGTATTCTCGGGGTGGCCAAGGGAGCCGGGATGATTCATCCCAACATGGCGACCATGCTGGCCTTTGTCATGACCGATGCCGACCTGGACGGCGTTTTTGCCGACAGCGCCCTGCGCAGCGGCGCCGACCGGTCATTCAACAGTATTACCGTCGATCGCGACACCTCGACCAACGACATGGTCCTGCTGCTGGCCAACGGCGTGGCCGGCAACCCGCCGATTGTCGCCGATTCGGCTGCCGGACGGCAGTTTCAAGCCCTGCTCGACGAGGTTCTGCTCGAACTGGCGAAAATGATCGTGCGGGACGGCGAAGGGGCGACCAAGCTGGTACGGATACTGGTGCAGGGGGCAGCCAGCGATGCCGAGGCCAAGCTGGCCGCCTGCAGCGTTGCCACCTCGAATCTGGTCAAAACGGCCTTTTTCGGCCAGGATGCCAACTGGGGGCGGATCATCGCCGCCGTCGGTTACTCCGGCGCCCAGGTCGATCCCGAGCGGGTAGGGATCTGTTTCGGCGACGTTCCGGTGGTTGAAAACGGCCTCGGTACCGGCAAGGAGCTTGAAGCCAGGGCGACCGAGGTGCTGAAAACCCCGGAATTCACCGTGACTGTTGATCTGCACCTGGGCCAGGGCCAGGCCCATTACTACACCTCGGATTTGACCTACGATTACGTAAAAATCAACGCTGATTACCGCAGTTGACCGGCAGCATTTGCAAACCACCTTTTATTGAAATGACCGCATGATTCTGCCTAGCCCCGCCAGCGTTATCGACCATACCCTGCTGAAACCCGACGCCACCGCCGACCAGGTGCGAAGCCTGTGCGAGGAAGCGGTGGAGTACGGCTTTGCCTCGGTGTGCATCCCGCCGGTTTTTGTGCCGCAGGCCGCCGACCTGCTGTACGGTTCGGAGGTCGCCGTCGGCACCGTGGTCGGTTTTCCGCTCGGTTATCTGCCAACTTCTGTCAAGATCTTTGAAACGGCCGAAGCGGTGGCCCGGGGGGCGGCCGAGATCGACATGGTGATTCACCTGGGGGCGGCGCTGGCCGCCCGCCATGCCGAGATCGAAGAGGACATCCGCCAAGTGGTTCGGGCCGCCGGGGCTGCCAGGGTCAAGGTCATCCTCGAATGCTGCTATCTGGACGATGTCTGCAAACGGGTGCTTACGGACTGCGTGGCGAAGGCCGGGGCCGCCTACGTGAAAACTTCCACCGGGTTCGGTCCCGGCGGGGCGACCCTGGCTGATGTGGCGCTGCTGGCGCAGGTATCGGCAGGCCGGGTCGGGGTCAAGGCGGCCGGGGGGATTCGTGATTGGCAGGGCTGTCGTGAGTTTTTGGCGGCCGGAGCGACCCGTATCGGCACCAGTGCCGGCATGACCATCGTCGACCAGTGGCGGCGGGAGCAGGGGATATGAGGTTGCGCCGGGTGGTGCTGATCACGCTGGACGGCGTCGGCATCGGAGCGCTTCCGGACGCCGGCCGGTACGGCGACCTCGGGGCGAATACCCTGCTGCATGTGGCCGAAGTCTGCGGCGGGTTGTCGCTGCCGACGCTTGAGCGTATGGGGCTGGGTAATATTCTGCCGCTTCCCGGGGTGCCGCCGGTGCCGACCGCGCAGGCGGCCTGGGGGCGGATGGCCGAATGCTCGGCCGGTAAGGACACCACCACCGGACATTGGGAACTCGCCGGGATCGTAGAGCCGCAGCCGCTGCCGA
>NZ_JBFHGD010000193.1:0-6136 GCF_041583255.1 Trichloromonas sp.
CTCTTCCGACAACCCCAACGCCGTTCAATTCCCGCTCTTTCCAGTGAAAACCCCTAAAATCACAGAATACGCGGTTTGATAACGGGCCGGGTCAAACCTGCAATCGATTTTTTTTCATTTTATCCATCTCCGCTCACGCCTTACGGCAAACAGAAAAATTCAAAATACCGGTCTATTTTACATAAACACAATAATTATGTATAGTTACGGTCATACTTTCAGTTTTGATGAAATTTCATGCAGGGGAAATTTGTCAATTTAAACAAACGGTCTACTCTTCAAAACGGTAAAACGACCTAACATGCTGTTTTACTGGGACTTTTCGAAATTTTTTTATTGCATGAATAATTCATGCGCCTATAATTTAACCATATTGACGAATCAGCAAGGACATCTGCATCATTCAACAGAAAGGAAAACGGCCATGAAATGTCCCGTATGCAAGCATCACGAATTCAAGGAATTGGATCTGCATTCCGATGGTTTTTATGAAGACATCAAGGAGTGTCGGGTTTGCGGAACGATCTGGTCCGTCAACCACGGTGTGACCGAAGTCATCAAGGACGTGCACAAAAACTCTTTCCTCGAGGGTTCTTCCGAATGCGTCGAGGGGGATGACTATATCCTCGCGGTCTGATCACAAATAAAAAACCGGTCGCGCCAAACGGGCGGACCGGTCGATAAATCAAGGGCTCCGGAGCAATTCTCCGGAGCCCTTTTTGTCTTCGAATCAGAGAATCGCCGCCAGGTACTCGGCCGTCGTTTCACGACGCTGCCTGTCGATCTCTTTCGGGTCGACCTCAACGAATTTCTCGTCCGGGGTGACCTTGAAGATCGGCTGCCCCTTCTGCACGATGACGCCGTCACCGCCCTCGATGAGAATCTTGTCAATGGTTCCGGAAAACGGCGCCGGCACCTTGTTGAACATCTTCATGACCTCGAGGATGAAGAGCGGCTGCCCCTTTTCGAAATGCATCCCTTCGGTGGCGAAGGGGGGCATCCCCGGTGCTTCCTGGGCATAGTACATGCCGCCGCCCGGGGTGACGATCTCGTCGGCCTTGGTGGACGGAGGCGGCACCAGCACCTTTTTCATCGCCGCCTGCAGATCCGCATCGTTGAGGTAGTCGGGGATGGTGACTTCCAGGTTGTCCTCGACCTTGAAATCGAAGAAGTCCGTTTTGTTGGCGATCAAAAAGAGCAGGCCGAGCAGTTCGTTGCCGATCTCGAAACCCAGGTGGGATGCCTGCACCTGGGCCCAGGTTTCCTTATCGAAATCGCCCTGCGGCTTGTCCTTGCCGAGAAGCTCGTTGAGCTTGACGAATTCCTCTTTTTTGAGCCCCAGCTTGTCGCGCAGATCGGCGTAGAAACGGAGGGCGGTCTGCAGCAGGTCGTTGTCGTGAGTCCAGATAACCTCGGCGGCCGGCGCATCGGCGCGCCAGGTCATGTTGAGGTATTCGTAGGTCTCTTCCAGGATCACCAGCGGATTGCGCAGCCAGACCAGCTTGCCGTTCTTGATCTCCAGGTTTTTGCGGTTGACACTCAACCAGCCGGAGAGCAGGTGGGGATCCCTGAGCAGCATTTCCATCGGCCGGGTCAGCAGGGTGCCCTTGCGGTCGAGGGTTTCAGAAATCGCCTTGGCCACCTCGGGCTCGGCGCTGTAGAGCTTGGAAAAATGCTTCTTCATGGCCACAAAGGCATAGACCACGTCGAGCTTGCTGGCTTCTTCCTTGAGCTTGCCGACCAGGGTCAGGTAGGGAACGACGAACCGGGTGGTCGGTTTGGCCATGACGTTGAAACCGAGGAACCAGTTGACCAGCCCGTAGTGGAACTCAAGGTTGGTTGCCAGGTTGGTGCCGCGCAGGGTAGTCGAGCGCAGAACCTTGGCCAGGGCCTGGTAGCTGTCGAGCCGGTCTTCCCCCTGGGTGAGCAGCAGCGCGATGTTGGAGTCATAGGCGCCGGCCAGGGTGTAGCGCATGAACTGGCCGGTATCGGGGTTGGTAATGCAGATCCCCTGGTCATCGCGGATTTCCCCGTCGATCGGCTTCGACCAGTAGCGGATCACGCCGCCGGCGCTGGGCGAGAGAGAGCAGTCGGTGGCATTGAGGCGGGCCTCGGCACCGGCACCGAAGCGGGGAACCCGCTCAGGCCGGGGGAGACGCTCCTTGTGCAGCGCGAGCAGGGCCATCGCCTCGACCAGCGACTCGACCACGAAAAAGTCTTTTTTGTCCTTGGGATTGGTAAACTTCAGGCTGTAGACCAGCTCGGTGACCCGGTGCTCGACCTGGATACGGGTATTGACCTCCATGAAAAAGTGGCGGTCGCGGTCGACGATACACTCAAAGGTCGAGGCGGAGTCGAGGCCGACGGCCTTGCCGAAACGCTCGGACTCTTCCTCCATCCGCTTGAGAACCTGCAGGTCGGACTCCAGGGCAGCGACCTGCGCCTTCAAGCCGGCCTTTTTGGCCTTGGCGATTTCCAGGGCCAGGGCTTCCTGGGTTACCGAGATTTCGAGCAGCTTCTGCTCATGCATCTGCAGGGAACAATCGCGTCCCCCCAGAGCGATGCACCAGTCGCCGTTGCCGAGCAGCTGGATTTCGTTGTGGCGGGTCTGCTCGATGTTCAACTCGACCAGCACGTTCTTGTTGTCGCCGACCCCGTTGGCCTTGACTTCGAGCAGCACCTCGCGCACCAGTCCCGGTGCGACGGACGCGGCCTTGCTGATGTCGGCCTCGGACGGGTTCTTCTTGGTCAGCAGCGAGGCGCCGAGGATGCGCTGCCCCTTGCCGCCGCCGCCGCCGATCGCCTTGAGGCGGATCCGGGCGCCGGGGTATTTCCTGAACATGGCGGCGCATTCCTTCTCGACCTGGGTCCCCATCTCGTCGATGCTGAACAGATCGATCCCCTTGGCGTAGGAGGCCATCAGGATATGGTCGGCCAGGCTCTCGAGGGAGCGCTTTTTATCGTCCAGCACCTTCTTGTCGCACTTGAGCCCTTCGGCCTTGACCACGGCCAGCAGCGCTTCGCGACTCGGGTGCTTGCTGATCAGGGTGCGCGCGGTCAGGTTGTCGATTCCCGGGGTGACCGAAACGTCGACGTTGAGCGCGGTGCGCTTGGCTTCGTCCTTCTTGCCGGCGCCGCGCTGGGTCGCCGAGCAGGGGCCGATGAACCTGAGACCGGCATCCTCGATGGCGGCGACGAACTCGTCGTCTTCGGCCATGAAGCCGTAGCCGGCGAAAATAGAGTCGTAGCCGTTGTCCTTGGCGGTCTGAATAATCTGACCGATACGCTCGACGCGCTCCTCCTTGCTCGCCCCGGTATAGTCAGGCACCCGGTGCACGCGGGTCGGGTCGGTCAGAATGCGCAGTTCGGGAGAGAGGGCGTTCGGGTAGACGATGGAATCCTTCTCCGAAAGAAGGATGCCGTAATGGCCGATCCCCATCTCCTCATAAACCGTCATCGCCTCCATGCGGATCGGGCCGCGGCAGACGATCAGCGGCTTGAGCGACTCGCACGAAAAGGACCGGACCCACTCGGAGCCCGACTTGCCCAGACGGCGGTCGCGATGAATCAGCGGATTATTGGTGTAGTAATCAGTTGTCTGTGCCATGGGTGATATCTCCAGATCGAAACCTTGATTCGCTTTCATCAACAATCTTCCCCGTCGCCTTAATGGAATTCGCGCTGCGGACCGGCCATCGGACCGGCCTTGTAGTGCCGCATCAGGAAGGCGATGTTCTCACCGAGCACCTTACGCAGGTCGGTCGGCATGACGATGGAGGAGATAGAGCCGAGCGCCAGGCCCTCTTTCGGGTTCATCAGCTCTTTTTCATAGCGCAGGTTCAGTTCGGCCTCCTGGGCCTTGAGCCAGTCGGCGGCTTCTTTTTCCGCGTCCCTCTTGGCTTCACTGCCGTCCACGCCCGCGGCAATGCGCTCAGCCGTTCCCTTTTTGACCATTTCGGATACCGCGCTGCGAATCTTGCGCAGCTCGCCCTTGTAGACGAATTCCTTACCGGCCGGGCCCATAACGGCGAGGCGGGTGGTCGGCAGGGCCAGCACCAGGTCGGCACCGGTCGGGTAGTTGTTGTAGGAGGCGTAGGCTCCGCCGAAGGCGTTGCGCAGGATCATCAGGATGCGCGGGGTGCGCACATCGACGATGGAGTCGAGCATGGAGCGGCCGGCCTGAACGATGCCGCGGGCTTCCTGCTCACGGCCGGGGAGGAAGCCGGTGGTGTCTTCCATGAAAATGATCGGAATGTTGTAGATATTGCAGAAGCGCACGAAGCGGGCGATCTTCAGTGCCGAGTCGCAGTCGATCTGGCCCGAAGAGACCGCCGAGTTGTTGGCGACAAAGCCGACCACCTGGCCGCCGAGGCGACCGAAGGCGGTGACCGCCTCGCGGGCACGATCCGGCTGCAGTTCGAAGTAGTCGCCATGGTCACAGATCTGCTGGATGACGATCGAAACGTCGAAGGGCGTGTTGAAACCGGTCGGCGAATTGAAGGCCTTCTTCAGCAGGGTGTTGATCTCCCAGGTCTTGCGGTCGAGGGAGTCGCTGGTCGGCTGGAAGGGTGCGTTGATGCTGTTGTTGTCCGGCAGGTAGCTGAGCAGCCGGACCGCGGTGCGCAGGGCAGCGGTTTCATCGGCCACGGTCAGGTCGGCTACGCCGGAAGCGCCGTGAACCCTCGGTCCGCCGAGTTCCTCGGGAGTGATGTCCTCACCGAGAACCGACTTGACGACGCCGGGGCCGGTGAGTCCGAAGAAGGTGTCTTCCGGCTGAATGACGAAGCTGCCCTGGCGGGGCAGGTAGGAGCCGCCGCCGGCGTTGAAGCCGAACATGCACATGATGGTCGGCACGACGCCGCTGATCTTGCGCAGGGCGGTGAAAGCCTCGGCGTAACCGTCGAGGCCGCCGACCCCGGCGGGAACGAAGGCGCCGGCCGAGTCGTTCATGCCGATCAGCGGAATGCCCTTCTCGCCGGCCATGGTAAAGAGGCGGGCCAGCTTGCTGCCGTTGGTGGCGTCGATGGAGCCGGCGCGGACGGTGAAATCATGGCCGTACACCGCCACGTCGCGGCCGCCGATATTGAGGATACCGGTCACCAGCGAGGCGCCGTCGAGATTCTTGCCCCAGTTCTGGAACAGGATGTTCGGCTCGCTGTCAGTGAGAACCTTGAGGCGCTCCCACACCGTCATGCGCTTCTTGAAATGCTGTTTTTCAATCTGCCCGATGCTGACCGACTTGATCGGGCGCTCAATCAGCTCATGGCCGACCTTCATTGCCTCCTCGTAACCGCCAGTAGTCCGGGAAATTTCTCCAGGAATGGTAAATTCGACTTTCTCAGGCGGGTCAAATGGGTTCTTCAGTGAAGGTTTGATCACTTTTTGAGACATTTCGGCCATCCTTCTGATGATTGAAATTTACTTACCGGAACGCAGCATATGGCGCTGCGCTCCAACCCTAGTATCTGAATTCTGCGTCAACCGTTGCATCCATTTACGTAAAACATTGTTTCTTGCGAACGCCATTAAATGCAAAAAAACCGGTGAATTGTCAAGAAAATTTTTATTTAGGGTAAAAAGACAAAGGGGTCCGATCACCGGTAAACCCTTTTTCCCCAGTCGATTAAATTTTATTCTTACCATACCTGTCTGCGTTCGATCGGGATCCGCGAAACTTTTCACCAATGGACGTAAACTGCCGCTTTTGCGGTCATTTATGACTAAAGAAACGCAATATCCACGTGCCAGAAGGACCTCAAGCCAGTCTCCACCCAATGGCCAGATCGCTTAATCTCACCAACCAAAATTACCCTCGGTAAAGTTTTTTCCTGTTTTTTTGCTACCGCTGAAATTTTAGAATGCTTTTTGGTGTCAGTCAGACCATAAACTTGTCTGACCGCATTTCCTGAGCACCCCACCTGCCCGCTGGTCAGCAGCAATAAAAAAAAGCGACCCCAGCGGGTCGCTTTTTTGTTGTTTATATTTTTTCGCGGGGCGCTAGTCGCGCATGAAAACCGCCTTGAGAAAGCTGGCGTCGACGGCCCTGGCGACCTTTTCGAGGGTCGCTTCGTCGGCCGGGCTGTCGATGGAGAGGGTCACCATCGCCTCGCCGGCCTTGGCCTTGCGTCCGAGGCTC
>NZ_JBFHGD010000194.1:0-6133 GCF_041583255.1 Trichloromonas sp.
GAAGAACAGGAGCTGGTTTCTTCCGGTTACAATGATTACCGGGAAGCCTTTGAACGCTACGAATTTCTTGTCGTCAACAGGTTTCCCGAACATGCGGACGTGCTTGATGATGTTCGCCGGATGGGCGATGCCTTGCTGCAGCGCAGTTCTCTGCTGATGAACGCCATGGGGCTGCAGGCTTCCGGCGAAACCCTGCTGGAACTCAAGGAGGCTTTCGAGCGGGACGAGAGGGGGTTTCTCCAGGTTATCGAGCGCGCCCTGCATAGAGAACAGGCCGAGCTGCGCCTCAGCAGTGAGCGGGTTCGCCTGGAAATCCGTTCGGGGATAGAGCGCATTGCGGTGGTCGCCGCCCTGTTGTTTGTCGGGATTCTGGTGCTCAGCATGATTTTGTCCGGCGCCATATCGCGGCCCGTGCGGCGCCTGAGGCGGGCCGCCGAATTAATTGGTGCCGGCGATCTCGAGGTCAGGACCGAAGTCGAAAGCAGCGATGAAATAGGTGATCTTGCCCGGTCCTTCAATCTCATGGCCGGGGAGCTGTCCCGGTTCAAGGGCGAGCTCGTTTCGGCCCGTGATCATCTTGAAAGCGTCATTGACGCCATGGCCGATTCCCTGGTGGTGACCACCTCCGACGGCACCATCGTCAGGGTCAACCCGGCGACCCTGTGCATGCTCGATTATCCTGCCGAAAGCTTGACCGGCCAGCCTGTTTCGAATGTGCTGGCGGATTCGCAGCAGCAGGAGAAAATTCTCGACGCGATGCTCTCCGGCGAGCATGTCCTTGATCGCGAAACCTTTTACCGCTGCCGCGACGGCAGCACGGTCCCGGTGGCGCTCTCGGTCTCTGCGCTGCCTGGGGGCAGGGATGGAGGGCTGATTTTTCAGGCCCGCAACCTGAGCGAACGGCGGGAGGCCGAACAGGAGATCCGCCAGCTGGCCTATTTCGACAACCTGACCGGTTTGCCCAACCGGATTCTGTTCATGGATCGGCTGCAACAGAGCCTGGCCCAGGTGGGTCGAGATAACAGCCAGCTGGCCCTTTTATTTCTCGATCTCGACCAGTTCAAGGTGGTGAATGACACCCTCGGGCATGCGGCCGGTGACGAACTGCTGCGGCAGGTGGCAAACCGTTTGGGCCGGGGGTTGCGGCAGTATGACATCCTCGCCCGGATGGGGGGCGACGAGTTCGTTCTGCTGATCTCCCCGGTTCAGGGCGAAAAGGCCGCCGCGGCCGTGGCCCGGCATATTCTCGAGATGATGGCCGAACCGGTGGTTTTGGATTCGAAAGAGCTTTTTGTGACCACCAGTATCGGGATCGTGCTTGCCCCCGCGGATGGCAGCGAAGCGGAAGTGCTGCTGAAGCATTCGGACGTGGCGATGTATGCCGCCAAGGAGCAGGGGCGCAATACCTACCGCTTTTTCTCTGAAGAGATGAACCGCAAGACCCTGCAGCGGAGTGAGCTCGAGGCCGACCTGCGCCGGGCGATCCGTAACGAGGAGTTCTGCCTGCACTACCAGCCCCAGGTTGACCTGGCTTCGGGCCGGGTCTTCGGGGTAGAAGCCCTGGTACGCTGGCAGCACCCGGAGAAAGGGCTGATCCTGCCGGGCAATTTCATTTCGCTGGCCGAAGATACCGGCCTCATCAGGCCCCTCGGCGAATGGGTGCTGAAAACCGCATGTGCCCAGAATGTCGCCTGGCAGCAGGCCGGCTATCCCCATATCCAGATGGCCGTCAACCTGTCGGGGCAACAGTTCGGGCAGCCGGGTTTCATTGATATGATCGACCAGGTACTGCAGGAAACGGGTCTTGAAGCCGATTATCTCGAACTGGAGCTGACCGAAAGCACCTTGCTGCACGGCGCCCATGAAGTGATCGCCAACATGCTCGATATCAAAGTGCGCGGCATTCATCTGTCGATCGACGATTTCGGCACCGGCTATTCATCGCTCAGCTACCTGAAGCATTTTCCCATTGACCGGCTGAAGATCGATCGCTCTTTTGTCCGTGACATTCATATATACAAAGATGATGCGGCCATTGTCGACGCGATCATCGCCATGGGGCACAGCCTCGGTCGGCGGGTTCTGGCCGAGGGGGTCGAAACCGATGCCGAGCTCGAATTTCTGCGTTCGCGGGGGTGCGACGAGGTGCAGGGATACCTTTATTCCAGGCCTTTGCCGGCCGAAGCGCTGATCGGCTGGATGAACGGCCGAGTGGACTGACAGCCAGGGATTGGTTTGCCGTGAAAATCGACGATCTCGAAAGAAAACTGAAAACGCCGCAGGCCCCCTGCGTCGTCGATGTGCGCAGCGGCATGGAATTTCGCTCCGGGCATATCCCGGGGGCCGTTCATGCGCCGCTGCTGTCGATCCTGCTGCGTCGGGTCCGGCTGCCGCAGGCCAGGGAAACCCTGCTGCTGCTGACCTGCGAACATGGCCCAAGGGCGCAGCTGGTCAAGTCGGTTCTCGGCCTTTTCGGTTACCGCAATCTCGACCTTCTGGAAGGGCACATGTCGGCCTGGCGAAAAGCCGGGCTGCCCATGGAATAGCGAGCCGTTGTCCTGTCCGCGAAGCCGCCGGTTTTTCTCCCCGCCAATTTAATCCAGAGCCCCTGAAAAGCGCTGCTGCCGCACCCGCCAAACTCGTATTTTTCCCCGACTTCAACGTTGACAATCGCCCGATCAATCGTATACAGTATGCAAGTTTCCGGTTTCGCCCG
Source organism: Trichloromonas sp. (assembly GCF_041583255.1). Lineage (NCBI taxonomy): Bacteria > Pseudomonadati > Thermodesulfobacteriota > Desulfuromonadia > Desulfuromonadales > Trichloromonadaceae > Trichloromonas > Trichloromonas sp. The sequence goes on from NZ_JBFHGD010000194.1 coordinate 2,717, forward strand.
GCGGGTGAAAAGGGCGAATTTAGCCCCGTCCGGAAGCCTTGAAGTCGGCTCTAAGGCAACTTTTAATGGCGCTCCGGCTGTCGATACGCCGGGCCGCAACCCATTACATTGAGGAGGAGAGAGATGATCGAAGCTTATCTGAAACACGAGGAAGAGCGTAACGCTCAGGGCATCCCCGCGCTTCCCCTGACCCCCGAGCAGACCGCAGAGCTGTGCAAGCTGCTGCAGGCCCCCCCCGCGGGCAAGGAAGCTTTCCTGCTGAACCTGTTCAAGGAGCGCGTTTCCCCCGGCGTTGACCCGGCCGCCGAAGTCAAGGCCGACTTCCTCGGCAAGCTTCTCAAAGGGACGGCCAAATCCGCGCTGATCAGCAAGCAGGACGCCGTCAAGATTCTCGGCACCATGATCGGCGGCTACAATGTCAAGCCCCTGGTCGAAGCCCTCAAGGATGCCGAACTGGCCGACGAAGCCGCCTGCGCCCTGTCCGGCATCACCCTGGTCTATGATGCCTTCGACGAAGTGCTGGCCCTGTCCAAGTCCAACGCCGCCGCCAAAAAGGTTGTCGAGTCCTGGGCCAACGCCGAGTGGTTCACCTCCAAGCCGGCCATGCCCGAAATCATCAAAGTCAAGGTTTACAAGGTCGACGGCGAGATCAACACCGACGATTTCTCCCCGGCCGGCGACGCCTGGAGCCGCCCCGACATCCCGCTGCACGCCCTGGCCATGGGCAAGACCCGCTTCCCCACCGGCAACGCCGAGATCGCCAAGTTTCGCGCCGATGGTTTTCAGGTCGCTTTCGCCGGCGACGTGGTCGGAACTGGTTCCTCCCGCAAGTCGGCCTGCAACAGCGTGCTCTGGCACATCGGCAATGAAATCCCGGCCGTCCCCAACAAGAAGACCGGCGGCGTCATCATCGGCGGCGTCATCGCCCCGATCTTTTTCAACACCGCCCAGGATTCCGGCGCCCTGCCGCTGAAGATGGACGTGACCGCCATGAACACCGGCGACGTTATCGTCATCAACACCAAGAAGGGCGAAGTGACCGATGAGGCCGGCAAGGTCATCACCACCTTCGGCATCGCGCCCAACACCGTTCCCGACGAGTTCCGCGCCGGCGGCCGGATCCCCCTGATCATCGGGCGTGCGCTGACCGACAAGGCCAGAGCCGCCCTCGGCATGGGCGCCACCGACATCTTCACCCTGCCGGTCAACCCGGTGGCCAAGGCCGGCCAAGGCTACTCGCTGGCGCAGAAGATGGTCGGCAAGGCCTGCGGCGTCGAGGGGATCCTCCCCGGCACCGCCTGCGAGCCGAAGATGACCACCGTCGGTTCCCAGGACACCACCGGCCCGATGACCGCCGACGAACTGAAAGAGCTGGCCTGCCTGCGCTTCCTCTCGCCGATGTTCATGCAGTCCTTCTGCCACACCGCCGCTTATCCGAAGCCGGCCGACGTGAAGATGCACAAGAGCCTGCCCGGTTTCATCGCCGAGCGTGCCGGCGTCGCCCTGCGCCCCGGCGACGGCGTCATCCACTCCTGGCTCAACCGCCTGCTGCTCCCCGACACCGTCGGCACCGGCGGTGACAGCCACACCCGCTTCCCGATCGGCATCAGCTTCCCGGCCGGCTCCGGCCTGGTCGCCTTCGCCGGCGCCATGGGCTTCATGCCGCTGGATATGCCCGAGTCGGTGCTGGTGCGCTTCAAGGGCAAGTTCAATCCCGGCATCACCCTGCGCGACGCCGTCAACGCCATCCCCTACTGGGCCATCAAGCAGGGGCTGCTCACCGTGCCGAAGAAGAACAAGAAGAACATCTTCAATGGCCAGATCCTCGAGATGGAAGGGCTGCCCGACCTCTCCGTCGAGCAGGCCTTCGAGCTGACCGACGCCGCCGCCGAGCGCTCCGCCGCCGCCGGCTGCATCCAGCTCTCCGAGGAGAGCGTCTGCACCTACCTGCGTTCCAACGTCGCCCTGATGAAGAAGATGATCGAAGAGGGGTACCAGGATCCGCAGACCCTGCAGAACCGCATCGACGCCGTCAACGAGTGGCTGAAAGCCCCCAAACTGCTCAAGGCCGACAAGAACGCCGAGTACAAGGCGGTCATCGAGATCGACCTGGCCGAGATCACCGAGCCGATCCTGGCCTGCCCGAACGACCCGGACGATGTCAAGCTCCTCTCCGAGGTGGCCGGCACCCCGATCCAGGACGTTTTCCTCGGTTCCTGCATGACCAACATCGGGCACTTCCGCGCCGCCGCCGAAATCTGGCGCGGCCAGAAGTTCAACCCGGCCGTCCGCACCTGGATCTGTCCGCCGACCCGCATGGACCAGGAAAAACTCAAGGACGAGGCGCTCTATTCGATTTACAGCGCCATGGGCGCCCGCATCGAGATCGCCGGCTGCTCCCTCTGCATGGGCAACCAGGCGCGGGTTCCCGACGGGGTCAACATGTTCTCCACCTCGACCCGTAACTTCGATGATCGTATCGGCAACGGCGCCAAGGTGTACCTCGGCTCCGCCGAACTGGGCGCGGTCACGTCGAACATGGGCAAGCTCCCCACCCCGGCCGAGTACCTGGCCGTCTACAAGGAGAAGGTCGCACCCAAGGCCGAACAGATCTACAAGTACCTGCAGTTCGACGAAATTGCCGGCTACAACTAACCCGGCCTGAGACAAGGCCAGCGTTGCGGTAACACAAAGCCCCCGCCGGGAATTCCCGGCGGGGGCTTTGTGTATAAGCGAAAGGGAGCTGACTCAGGAAAAGCAGCCCGCCGAATGGCCTGCCTGGTTGCAGATAAGCTCATGCCAGCATGTTTTTTGCTGTTCAATAAGAAGGGTTATCAGGATTGCGGCAACCTGAAGCGGATAGGCAGTAGAACTGTCTCGCTGGCATTCTCTGTTCCGTTTTGGGCCGGATGGAATTTCCAGCCGCGAACCGATTTTTCGGCCGTGTCGTCCAGCAGCGAATAACCGGATGAGCTTTCCACCCAGACGTCGATGACCTCTCCTTGATCGCCGACCAGAACCCGCAGCCAGACTTCTCCCTGCCAGCGGCGTTTCAGGGCCAGGGCAGGATAGGCCGGGGGTGGATTAATGTGGTAACGTGGGGAGCGGGCAGGTTGATCCTCTCTAGTGAGGGTCGAGCGGGATTCCTGTGCCAGATCCGCAGTCAGCGAAGAGCCCGCTAAACCTTCGATCAATATGTCGGCCATTTGGGGGCTGGTGGGAGTTGGGTGGAGCGCTGGAGCTGTACGCCTGGGAACGGCCTGCGGTGAGGGGGTTCGTTCTGCCTGCGGGTGTTGCGCGCTGAGCGTCGGCTGCACCGGCGTGGCGCTTTGCTGGTGGGGAATCGTTGCAATCGGTTTCGGGGCCGGTATCGGGAAAGGCTTCGCCGACGCTGGTTTCACTGGTGATGGCTGCTTC
>NZ_JBFHGD010000195.1:0-6082 GCF_041583255.1 Trichloromonas sp.
CCGCGACGCCATCGAGGCGACCTCGGGCCTGGCCGGCACCACCGGCATCTACAATTTCTCTGCCACCGATCACCTCGGGCTCGATCTGTCCGCCTTCCGGATGCTCGAGATCAAGGATGGCAAGTGGAGCCTGGCCGAGTGAGCCATCGTGCCCCCTGCCTTGCCGGGCGGGGGGCATCTGGCTGGCCAGAGACCGCCGCGGTTGGATAGGATTGTTTCTGTGCGTGCTGTTCAGCCAGCTTATGTTCATCGTAATCGGCCAATTCTTCCGCGGCAAAAACTGGCAGCTGATCTGGCCCTTCTAAACCTTGGATGGAGGTACACCCCATGCGAACCCCGAAAACACGCTTTTTCATCTCGGCACTGTTTTTGAGCCTTATGCTGACCGCACACGCCTGGGCGATGACCGCGGCTCAACAAGAGCAATTCGACGGCATCCTGAATATGACCATGGCCAAACTGACAGAGGCCTCAGAAGCGTTGCTGGAGAAAAAATATCCCGACGAGGACTGGGATGAATACAACTTCCCCTCTTTCGTCTTTACCAGCGACTCGGTCGAGGTAGGCTACAAGATTGCCGTTAAAGAACCGGATCTGCTCGGCCAGACCAACCTCAAGGACAAAAATGTCGTTATCCCCTGTTACTGTTTCTGCGATGCCATGGGCCACGACAACCTGCTTTACTGCTTTCTCAAGGAAGGCAAGCTCGAGGCCGGGTTTGACGATCATGCGTCCGGCTGCAACATCTGTTACGGCCAGGCAATGCAGGCGTTTCTCTGGAATGATCTCGGGGCCACCCACGACGAGATCATCGCCGGAATGGAGAAAAAATATCAGCGCCTGATCCAGATGAAAAAGGACGGTAAGTTCTAAGGCCGCACTTGGAATTTAAGCAAAGGGCAGAACTGAAAAGTTCTGCCCTTTAATAAAAACACTTGCCGAATCACAGGTGAAACTGGGTTTTCCCGAGATTTACCCCGATTACGGTTATTCCCTCTCAGCAATTTTACCCCTTCACTTTCACCACCACCAGCGTCAGGTCATCCTCCAGCTCGCCCCCTTGACGGAACTCACTTATTTTATTCACGATGGTTGCATAAATCTTTCGGGCCGACTGGCCGGCACAGGGGGCCACCAGCTCTTTCATGTGCTCGATGCCAAACTGGTTCCCCGATGGCGCGCGGGTTTCCCATATACCATCGGTGCCAATCAACAGGAGGTCTCCGACCTCCAACACGAGTGGCCCGGACGGCGGATAATCCGCTCCTGCGAGCATCCCCAAGGGGACGCCGGTACTGGGCAGTTCTTCAACGACGTTGTGGGCGCACCGATACCAGAGAACCGGGCCGTGTCCTGCCGAAGTCCACACCAGCGAGCGGTTCGGGGCGCTTAAAACACCATAAAAAAGGGTCATGAAGCGATCGTCTTCAGAATCTTCATTCAGATGCCTATTGAGTTTGGCAAAAAGTCCCCCCAAATCCGTGCGGTAGTGGTCGGCATGTGAACGGAGGATGCCCCTCGCCGAGGCCATCAGCAGAGCGGGGCCGATACCGTGGCCGCTCACGTCACCCACAGCCAGCCCCAAGCTGCCCCTGCCGTGATCAGCCAGAGGGATAAAGTCAAAGTAATCGCCGCCCGTTTCATCACAAAATGTGCCCTGGCCAAAGATGTCAAACCCTTCCAGCTCGGGTGTCGTCTGGGGGAGCAGGTGCTGTTGGATCTCTCCTGCCAGCGCCAGAGCGTGTGCCATCAGCTGGCGTTCCTGCAGCTGGGGGCCAAGATCGTTCAAAATATGGGCAAGGCCTTCAAGCTCATCCCCGGTGCTGATTTCTGCACGTGCTTGGTAGTCGCCAGCCGCCAGTTCCATAGCAACGGTGGATAGCTGATTCAAGGGACGGGTGATGCGGCGGGCAATAAAGAGGGCAAGTACGATCACGGTAAGCACCACAGCGATGACTAGAATTACGGAAATTTTCAGGCCCTGGAGCGTTTTGAAAAGCACATGTTGTTCGGTGTCTGTCGCCCTGCTGATGATTTGGGAGTGGGAAACCATGATCAGGGGGAAGGGTTCGTCTGGTTGACTGCTGCCGAAAATCCAATGAGTGTGCTGCCCGCGAAACATCAGCAAAACAGTCCCAGCTTGACCGGCGCCGATCTTCTCCATCAGTGCAACCGCCTGGTCAGGATCGTCCAGAATCAGGTAGTCTCCTGCCGCCGGTTCCTGGTCTGGCTGGCTGGTAGAAGCCTTTTTTCGCACCGCCACCACGCGTAGCTTTGCCAGTGCGCCTTCGCCTCGTTCAAGAACAACCAGCGTTTGCCCGACCATCCGCTCCTGCTCTTCGGGGAGCTGTAAATCTTCAAATAGCCCGAGTACGGACCGGCTGACCGCCGTTATTCCGGCGAAAGATCCGTCCGGCAGGTGTAGGGGCGCGGCTACGATCAATGCGGGTTGTCCGGTGATGGGGTCGGAAGAGAGGGTTCGGGTCAGAGCCGGGCTGTCTCGGGCCGATCGGTACCAGGGCAGCCGTTGCGGGTCTGACAGTCGGGCAAAGTGCTCATCAGGGGGATAACAGAAGCTTTTTCCGGAATCAAGAATCGTGTACTGACGCAAAACCAAGCCCGGTTGGTAGTCGTGCAGCAACTGATAAGCTTTCGGTGGGCCCGTTGGCGTTTGCTCTTGAAGGAAGATCGATTCCTGTGCCTGCTGCGACAACGCGATGTTGATGATCTTGCGGTTGCGCTCCTGGAGGCGTTGGTAGTTCTCGACCACCGCTTTCAGGTAGGCATGGGCGTCTTCGGTAAGTAAGGTCCGCGTTTCAGTGGCCAGATGTCGGCCCAGTTTGTACAGGAACGCATAATTGATGGAGGCGTTGATCACCAGGGGGATCACGGCGATGAGAAGCAACAGGATAAGTAATTTAGTGCGGATTTCCATGGTGCCCTTGCTCCTCTGACCTAGTTGCATTGGCATCAACCATCTCTTCTTTAGTGTAATCTGTTTTTCAGCCTTTTGTAATCTTTCAGCAGGACACCTGTTGGCGGTCGGATACCTTTGTGGTCGAGGTATGCTGATGTTTTTATGTAACCTTTTCGGCATATTTGTCGAGGGTCATGGTAATTGATCACCTTGACCCGGGTCAGGGTCAGCCGAATTGAGCACCCGGGGTCAGCTTAATTGAGCAGTTTTGCCAGCGGCGGGGTCAGCGTTATTGAGCACCCTGCCGCGATCTTCGGTGGGCTCTCTTTCCGCCTTGGCCTATTCTGCCGGAATTTGATTTCCGACAGGAGGCGCCATGGCCAGGAGGCCCATTCCCATGATTGAACTTGATGAACTTTTGTACCGTTGGCAACAGGGGCACTCGATTTCCCGGCTGTCCCGCACCCTCGGTCAGTCCCGGCAGACGGTGCGCAAATACCTGTTGCAGGCCGAAGCGTTGGGACTGACCCGCAGCGGCGATGAGGCGGAGCGGACCCGGGTGCTGGCCGCCATGCGTGCCGGCAAACCCTCCCAGGACCAGCCGTCACCGTCGGAGCAACTGCTGGAGCCGCACCGGGAGCAGATTCGGGAGTGGCTTGCGGAGCCGGACATGACCGTGAAACAGATCTGGCGGCTGCTGCGCGAGCGCGGGATGAAGCTCAGCTATCCCAGCGTCAAACGCTTTGTCCGCAATCACCTGGAAGCCGCCGCGACCTCCAGAGTGACGGTGCGCCTGGAAACCCCGCCGGGCCAGCAGGCCCAGGTGGATTTCGGCAAGGCGCGGGTCCGCATCGGCGAGGCGGTGCGGTCGCTGTGGATTTTTGTGATGACGCTTTCGTTCAGTCGGCATCGCTTTGTCCGTTTCGTCGAGCGCCAGGATCTGGCCACCTGGCTCGACTGTCACGTCCGCGCCTTTGAATTCTTTTCCGGCACACCGAGGACGGTGCTGCTCGACAATCTCAAGGCCGGGGTGATTCGGCCCGACCTTTACGACCCGACCATAAACCGGGCCTATGCCGAACTGGAGCGCCATTACGGCTTCACCATCGATCCGGCCAAAGTGGCCACGCCTGAGCACAAGGGCAAGGTGGAGCGGCAGATGCCGATCGTTCGCCAGCAACTGGTGGCGGGGCGCTCTTATCGGGATCTGGCCGAACTCAACGAGAAGGCACTGCACTGGTGCCGGGAGGCGGTGGGACATGAACCCCACGGCACCACCGGCGAGGCGCCGCTGCTCCGTTTCGAGCGGCAGGAGCAGGCCTCCCTGCAGCCGCTGCCGGAGCAGCCCTTCGATCCGCCGGCCTGGGCCGAGCTCAAGGTGCATCCCGATCATCACGTCGTCTTTGAGCGCAGCTATTACTCGCTGCCGACCCGCTTTGTCGGCAAGACGGTGTGGCTCAGGGCAACCCGCCGCCTGGTCGAGATCTTCTGCGACGATGTGCTGGTCAAAACCCATCCCCGGGCGCCCCGGCGGGGAAGCTGGATGACCGACCAGAACGATTATCCCGAAGCCGCCAAGGCCTTCCTCTTCGCCCACCCGGCCTGGTGCCGGAAGAAGGCCGAAGAACTCGGTCCCCATGTGGCGCGGATGATTGATGAGATTCTCGCCGACCATGCCATCCGCAACCTGCGCAAGGCCCAGGGCGTGTTGCGTCTGGCCGATAAATACGGCGCGGCTCGACTGGATGAAGCCTGCGACTATTTGCTGCATTTCGGCGCCACCGAACTGCGCCGCCTGAACCATGTGCTGGAGCAAGGCATCCCCGGCTACTGGAAAACCAACCGACAGGCCCCGGCGGCACCGCTGACCGAACAGGCTATGGGCTTTCTCCACCCGCCGGAGAGCTTTGCCGCGCAGGAGGTGGCCCGATGAGCGTTTCCGCCGCTTTGATCAGCCAGCTCAAGACCCTCAAGCTCGGCCGCATGCTCGATACCCTCGATGTTCGCCTGTTGCAGGCCCGCCAGGATCAGCTCGGCTACCTGGAGTTTCTGCAACTGCTGCTACAGGACGAGATCGAACGCCGCAAGACCCAGGGCCTGCGTCTGCGACTGCAGCGTGCCAGCTTCGAGGAGCCCAAGACCCTCGAAGAGTTCGACTTTGCCGGCTGTCCAGGCCTGAACCCCGCCGCCATACGCGACCTGGCCACCGGTCTGTTCATCGAACGTCGCGAACATGTCCTGCTGTACGGTCCCGCCGGAACCGGCAAAACCCACCTGGCCCAAGCCTTGGGGCACCATGCCTGTCGCAACGGCCGCTCGGTACTGTTCCTCAAGGCAGTCAAGCTCTTCCGCGTCCTGCAGGCCGCCCGCGCCGACAACTCCTGGGAGGTCGAACTGCGCAAGCTGCTTGCCCCGGACCTGCTGATTATCGACGACTTCGGCCTCAAGCCGATGACCATGCTGCAGGCCGAGGATTTTTACGAGATCGTCGCCGAACGGCACCTGCGCGGTTCGATCATCGTCACCTCCAACCGGCCGCCGGCAGACTGGCTGCCCCTGTTTCCCGACCCGGTCATGGCCAACTCGGCCCTCGACCGATTGGCCCACAACGCCCATCACCTGATCATGAAAGGAGAATCGTACCGCAAGAAAATGCGTCCAAACTCAAAGGCACTGGCAACCACATCCACCGAGCTCACCGAAGATCAAACTGCTCAATAACACTGACCCCGGCCCTGCTCAATTACGCTGACCCTTGACAGCATATTACATACTGATTCATGACGTTGGTCCGGTTCGTTGAAGAAATGTCTACAATTCGTTGCAGAAATTTAAACATCTCATAAGCTATGGGTCATGTACTTGAACGCGATTCCCTAGTGGGACAGAAGACCGAGAATCTCGGATGGGTGCAGTGGAGACAGCAGACATTCATGATGCTTGCGGACTGCGATAGGGTCTGAGTCTGGCGAAAATAGATTATTTCACTCCCAGAGTTCATTGGATAAAAACAAGCCTCAACCGTACTCTTGGAATTAACTGATACAATAAAAGATGGCTCGTCAGCAGAATCTGTGGAGATACTCAGGTTCCGGTAACTTGCCAAGTTCATGATATAAGGCGATTTGCAAGCATTTGAGGGTTCTGAAACCGAAGGCTTTTCTC
>NZ_JBFHGD010000196.1:0-6074 GCF_041583255.1 Trichloromonas sp.
GGGCGCGGCTACGTGCTGCGCCGGATCATGCGCCGGGCCATGCGCCATGCCAAGATGCTCGGCTGCGAGGAACCGCTCCTGTTCCAAAGCGCCGTCTTCGTGCTCGAGTCGATGGCCGACGCCTACCCGGAAGAGGCCAAACGCAGGGATTTCGTCGCCAAGGTGGTGAAAAATGAGGAAGAGCGCTTCATCCAGACCCTCGATAACGGCCTGCGCATCCTTTCCGACGAAATCGCCAAGCTGAAGTCGCAACAGCAGACCATCATCCCCGGCGACGTGGTCTTCCGCCTCTACGACACCTTCGGCTTCCCGGTCGACCTGACCGCCGACATCGTCGAGAAGGACGGCTACACCCTTGACGAAGCCGGCTTCGACGCCTGCATGGAACGGCAGCGCAAGAAGGCGCGGGAAAACTGGAAGGGCTCCGGCGAGGAAGCGGTGGCGGCCGTCTACCGTAAGCTTCTTGAAGCCGGACTGCAGAGCGAATTCACCGGCTATCACGGAACCACCAGCCACGGCACGGTGACCGCGATCCTCAAGGACGGGCAACCGGTCGATGCGGCCGAGGCCGGCGACCAGGTCGAAATCATCACCAGCCAGACCCCTTTCTACGGCGAATCGGGCGGCCAGGCCGGCGACCGGGGAAGGATCCTCACCGCCAACGCCGAGCTTGACGTCATCGAAACCCGCAAGCCGCTGCCTGAGCTGCCGGTGCACCTGGTCAAGGTCGGCAAGGGCACCCTGCGCAAGGGGGATACAGCTGAACTTCAGGTGGACGAGGCGACCCGCCAGGCCACAGCTCTCAACCACACGGCGACCCACATCCTGCAGGCGGTGCTGATCGATGTGCTCGGCGACCATGTCAAGCAGGCCGGCTCGCTGGTCACCCCCGACCGGCTGCGTTTTGACTTCACCCATTTCTCGGCCATGACCGCCGAGGAAATCGCCCGGGTAGAGGTCGAGGTTAACCGCCGCATCCGCGAAAACCAGGCGGTCGACAGCACCGAGATGGACAATGAAGAAGCGATCGCCGCCGGGGCTACCGCCCTGTTCGGCGAAAAATACGGTGACCGGGTACGGGTCGTGCGGGTCGGCGAATTCAGCATGGAACTCTGCGGAGGCACTCACGCCAGGGCCGCCGGCGACATCGGACTGTTCAAGATCCTGCAGGAAACCGGCATTGCCGCCGGCGTTCGCCGCATCGAAGCCGCTACCGGGGCGCGGGCCCTGGCCATCGTCCAGAGCGAAGAAAAATCCATGGACCAGATGGCCGCCCTGCTCAAGAGCGACCGCCCCCAGCTGCAGGCCCGCCTGCAGAAACTGCTTGAGCGGCAGCGCGAAATGGAACGTGAAATTGAAATGCTGCAGGGGCGGCTGAACGCCGGCCAGGCCGGTGAACTTCTCAGCCAAATCCAGGACGCCGCCGGGGTCAAGCTGCTGGCAGTGGAAATTACCGGCAGCGACGCCAAGGGGCTGCGGGAAATGGCCGACCAGCTCCGTGACCGGCTGCAGTCCGGGGTGGTGGTGCTCGGCTGCAAGGCCGATGACAAGGCCAGCCTGCTGGTTGCGGTCACCAAGGATCTCACCGGACGCCTGCACGCCGGCAATATCATCCGCGTCCTCGCCGAGCAGGTAGGCGGCAAAGGGGGCGGCCGCCCCGATCTGGCCCAGGCCGGCGGCAGTCAACCGGAAAACCTTGCCGCGGCCCTTGGCGGCGCCAAAGAGGTGATCTGCGCCGCCTTGCAGGGAAACTGAATTAAAGAGTTGTGGGCCGCAAACTGCCCCAAAAACCGCCTTAAAAAACGCGGGGACGCAAAGCGACAGAGACCGAACGGTCCGATTGGTCTTGGCAATATTCTGCGTCTCTGCGCTTTGCGCTGCCTTTTGTTCTGGTTTTACATTATTCATTTCATTGATATAACCAACGGGGAATGCCAGTGAAACTCAACCTTGAGAGCCAGCCACAGCTGCAGCAGGAGATGGAAGGACGAACCATCCTGATCGTCGACGACGAGTCGGTGATACGCGACCTGTGCGCCAGGGCACTCAAAGGGTACCGGATTATCCAGGCCGAAGACGGCGAGCAGGCGCTCAGCATCCTCGACCACGAACGGGTCGACGTCGTGCTGGCCGATGTCATGATGCCGCGGGTCAACGGACTCGATCTGCTCAAGAAGGTCAAGGAAAAGACCCCGAACCAGGTCGTTGTCATCATGACCGGTTATGCCGACAAGGATGTCATCCTGCGGGCCCTCAAGGCGGACGCCGACGATTTCATCTCCAAACCGATCAACCTGCTGCAGCTGAAAACCACCATCGACAAGGTGCTGGAAAAAAAGACCCTTAAAGAGGAACTGCTCCACCTCAAGCGCCTCGACAAGCTCAAGTCCGAATTTCTCGGCCTGGTTTCCCACAAGCTGAAAACCCCGATCACCGCCATCTCCCTCTTCATCCAGAACCTTTCCCGCGGATTCGGCGACCCCAACGACCCGACCTATCAGCAAACCCTGGCGCTGATCCTGGACGAGTCAAAGTACCTCGGTTACCTGATCAAGGATCTGCTCTTCTACAGTGAAGTCATCCTGCGCGAAGGCCCCCCCGAGCTATCGCCCTGCAACCTGCGGGACATCACCCAGAGCGTGGCCGGCGACCTTCACTATTCCGCCCTCAACAAGGGGGTCGCGCTCACCTCGGTGTTCGAAGATGATTTCCCCGAGATGGCTCTCGACCGCAAACGGATCAGCTTCGCCCTGCGGGCGGTCCTCGAAAACGCCATCAAGTTCACCCCAACGGGCGGCACGATCAACCTGATCGGCGAAGTGACCAACAAGGCGGTGCGGCTGATCATTCAAGACACCGGCCAGGGGATCCCCGCCGACGAACTGCCCAAGGTTTTTGAAAAGTTTTACCAAGTCGACCCTGACCACACCGGCCAGATCCGCGGCTTCGGCCTGGGGCTCTTCTATGCCCGCCAGTTCATCAACAGCCATGGCGGCCGGCTGCTGCTCGAAAGCACCCCGGACGAAGGGACCGTCGCCACTATCGAACTCCCCAACAGCTGAACCCAGACCGAAAAAACGGGAAAATGCCGTCACTCTCGGGGCTACAGCCCGTAGTGCGGCATTTTTCTTTTTCATGTCGCAATGCCTGTGATATATTGATCGCATTTTTCTTTTCGTTAAAAAGGACTGCCGAAGCGGCAGGAGGGCGCCCATGTTTCGTGGCACAACCATCGTCTGCGTTCGCAAAAACAACGAAATCGCCCTGGCGGGAGATGGCCAGGTGACCCTCGGCAACACGGTGATGAAGCACGGCGCCCGCAAGCTGCGGCGGATGTACGAAGACCGGGTGCTGGCCGGGTTCGCCGGCAGCACCGCCGACGCCTTCACCCTGTTCGAGAAATTCGACGCCAAGCTGCAGGAATACCGCGGCAACCTCCCCCGGGCGGCGGTCGCCCTGGCCAAGGACTGGCGCACCGACCGCATCCTGCGCAAGCTGGAAGCGCTGCTGATCGTGGCCAACGTCGAGACCACCCTGGTCCTCTCCGGCTCCGGGGACGTCATCGAACCGGATGACGGCGTTGCCGCCATCGGCTCCGGCGGCCCCTTTGCCCTGGCTGCGGCCCGTGCCCTGCTGAACCATTCGGAGCTGCCGGCCAAAGAGATCGCCGAGCAGGCCATGCACATCGCCGCCGGCATCTGTATCTACACCAACGACAACATCCTCGTGGAGGCTTTGCCGTGAACAACTTCACCCCACGGGAAATCGTATCCGAGCTCGACCGCTATATCGTCGGCCAGAAAGGGGCCAAGCGCGCCGTCGCCGTCGCCCTGCGCAACCGCTGGCGCCGTCAGCAGGTACCGGCCGAACTGCGCGACGAAATCGCGCCGAAAAACATCATCATGATCGGCCCCACCGGGGTCGGCAAGACCGAGATCGCCCGCCGCCTGGCCAAGCTCGCCCAGGCCCCCTTCGTCAAGGTCGAAGCCAGCAAGTTCACCGAGGTCGGTTATGTCGGCCGCGACGTCGAAAGCATGGTGCGCGACCTGGTTGAGCTGGCCATCATCATGGTCAAGCAGGAAGAAGCCCAGGCGGTGCGGATCAAGGCGGAGGATCACGCCGAAGAGCGCCTGCTCGACCTGTTGCTGCCCGGCGAAAAACACGCGGTCGACGGCTCTGATACCGGCTCGACCCGCGACAAGCTGCGCAAGCTGCTGCGCATGGGCGAGCTCAACGACCGCTTCGTCGAGATCGAGACCCAGGAAGTCAAGATGCCGATGATGGAGGTCCTCACCCCTCAGGGTTCCGAAGAGATGGGGATCAACTTCAAGGAGATGTTCGGCAACCTGTTTCCCAAAAAGACCAAGCGCCGGCGCATGAAAGTGGCCGAGGCCAAGGAACAGCTGATCAACGAAGAGGCCGAAAAGCTGGTCGACATGGACAAGGTGCATACCCTGGCCAAGGAACGCACCGAGCAGAGCGGCATCATCTTCATCGACGAAATCGACAAGATCGCCAGCCGCGAGGGAGGACACGGCCCCGAGGTCTCACGCGAGGGGGTGCAGCGCGACATCCTCCCCATCGTCGAGGGGAGCACGGTGAATACCAAGTACGGACCGGTCAAGACCGATCACGTGCTCTTCATCGCGGCCGGTGCCTTCCACGTCTCCAAGCCGTCGGACCTGATCCCCGAACTGCAGGGACGCTTCCCGATCCGGGTCGAGCTGGACAGCCTCGGCGAAGAAGAGTTCGTGCGCATCCTGAGCGAGCCGAAGAACGCCCTGACCTGCCAATATGCCGCACTGATGCACACCGAAGGGATCGAACTCAATTTTACCGTCGACGGCATTCACGAAATCGCCCGCACCGCCGCCGTGGTCAATGAGCGCACCGAGAACATCGGCGCCCGCCGGCTGCATACGATCATGGAAAAGCTGCTCGAAGACCTCTCCTTCGACGCGCCGGAGAGCAAGGATAAAACCATCACCATCGACGCCCCCTACGTGAACCAGCGGCTGGCCGAGATCGTCAAGGATGAGGATCTGTCGCGGTATATACTTTGATAACTGCGGTGATTGGTTGCTGGTGATTAGTCATTGGTTAAATCCAAAAACCATCACACGCCTTAACTAATCACCAATCACTAATCACCAATTACAGGTTTTTGCCATGCAAGACATCATCAATAAAGCCAAAGTCCTGACCGAAGCGCTCCCCTACATCAAGCGGTTCGCCAACAAAACCATCGTCATCAAGTACGGCGGCAACGCCATGGTCGAGGAACGGCTCAAAGAATCCTTCGCCCAGGACATCATCCTGATGAAATACATCGGCCTTAACCCGGTGGTGGTCCACGGTGGCGGCCCGCAGATCGGCCAGGTGCTCAAAGCGATGAACATCCAGAGCTACTTCGTCCAGGGGATGCGGGTCACCGACAGCGCCACCATGGACGTGGTCGAGATGGTGCTGGGGGGCAAGGTCAACAAGGAGATCGTCGCCAACATCAACCGCCACGGCGGCCGCGCGGTCGGCCTGACCGGCAAGGACGGAGGCCTGCTGACCGCCCGCAAGATGGAGATGACCGCGGTCAACCCCGACACCCTGACCCCCGAGATCATCGATATCGGCCTGGTCGGCGAAGTTGAAAAGGTCAACCCGGCGATCATCGACGCGCTGGAAAAAAACAATTTCATCCCGGTCATCGCGCCCATCGGCGTCGGCTTGAACGGTGAAACCTACAACATCAACGCCGACCTGGTGGCCGGCAAGGTGGCCGGCGCCCTGCGCGCCGAAAAGCTGATCCTGCTCACCGATGTCGAGGGGGTCAAGGACAAGCAGGGCAAACTGATCTCCACCATCGACATAATGCGGGTTCCCGACCTGATCAACGACGGCACCATCTCCGGCGGCATGATCCCCAAGGTCAACTGCTGCCTCGACGCCGTCGAAGAAGGGGTCGCCAAGACCCACATCATCGACGGCCGCATGGAGCACGCCTGCCTGCTCGAAATCTTCACCGACAAGGGCATCGGCACGGCGGTGGCTAGGATTTAAGGACTCTGAAAGGCGTAATA
>NZ_JBFHGD010000197.1:0-6068 GCF_041583255.1 Trichloromonas sp.
AAAAGCACAAGGGCCTAGCCATTTCTGGCTAAGCCCTTGTTATCATTTGGCGGAGGGGGTGGGATTCGAACCCACGGTAGCTTGCACTACAACAGATTTCGAGTCTGTCACCTTCGACCTCTCGGACACCCCTCCGAAATGGGTCTCGGAATCCGGGCGCATACTACCCTATCCGGACGCCGCTTGCCAAGCGTTTTATTCATCCTGCCCGGACAACGCCCTGGCGGCTTTTTTTCGGGCCCGCAATTCCTGGAAAAATCCGCTAAGCTGGGCACTGCACTCTTCGCCTAGCACTCCTTCGGTGACGTCAACCTTGTGGTTGAATCGATCATCGCGGGAAAAGTCGTAAATCGAGCCGGCCGCACCGACCCGCGGGTCGCGGCAGCCGAAGACCAGGCGCGGGATGCGGGCCAGGATGATGGCCCCCATGCACATGACACAGGGTTCAAGGGTGACATAAAGGGTACAGTCGAGCAGGCGCCAGTGCCCGATATGGCCCGCCGCCTGGCGGATCGCGATCATCTCGGCGTGGGTGGTCGGATCGTTGCTGGTTTCACGCAGATTGTAGCCGCGTCCGATCACCACACCAGCTCTGACCACCAGGGCACCAACCGGAACCTCGCCGATACTGGCGGCAGCTTCCGCATCGGTCATCGCCTGGCGCATGAAATCCTGATCCAGCAGATCGGTCACCAGCGCACCCCCAGAACAACCATGATGCTACTCCTGCACCGGCTTGCGCAAATGAACCGGCGGCGACTTGCGCTTGCGCACCTTGAGGTTGAGCATCTCCACGCAGACCGAAAAAGCCATGGCAAAATAGACGTAGCCTTTGGGGATATGCATCCCCAGACCGTCGGCAACCAGGGTCACCCCGACCAGGATCAGAAAACTCAGGGCCAGCATCTTGATGGTCGGATGGCCATCGACAAACTCGCCGATGGCCCGCGCGGCAAACATCATCACCCCCACGGCAATGACGATCGCCAGGATCATCACTGGCAAGTGCCTGGCCATTCCGACGGCGGTGATGACCGAATCGAGGGAAAAAATAATATCGAGCACCGCGATCTGCATCAACACACTGGCATACCCGGCCGTCGCCTTCCCCTCGTGAACCTCCTCCTCCCCTTCAAGGCTGTTGTGAATCTCCATGGTGCTCTTGAAAAGCAGAAACAATCCGCCGCCGACCAGGATCAGGTCGCGAAGCGAAACGGCATGCTCAAACAGGGTAAACAGCGGCTTGGTCAGGCTCATCACCCAGGCCAGCGACAACAGCAGAAGGATTCGCATGCCCATCGCCAGCGACAGCCCGATGGTGCGCGCCCGCTGCTGCTGGTGGACCGGCAGTCGTCCCACCAAAATGGAAATAAAGATGATGTTGTCGATCCCGAGTACGATTTCCAACGCCGTCAGCGTAACCAGCGCCACCCAGGCCTCCGGGGACCATAGCCATTCCATAGTGTTTACCTCTCAAGGGTTTCGCAAATTGCCTCAGACAAAACCTTTATACTTTAGCAAACAAATGCACGAAACGGAATGTTGATCCCGCCCGAAACAAGAAAACCCCTGTGAACATTTGCTGAATGTCCGCAGGGGCCCCTTGCTGAATCTGCCATTGCGGCAAACCAACCTCCCGCAAGTTGGCGCTACTTAACCGATGTCGTCAGCGACCCTTCAGGGCCCGATACCGTTACTTCAGATGGCCTTGACGCCACCGATTCGGCAAAGACCCAGACATATTTTCCCTTGAATTGCTTCGAGAACGTCATGGGACCGTAACCGTCGACCTGCAGCTGAGCGTTGCCGTAACCGCTGGTCGCGTTCACCTTCAACACTTTTTTGCGCGCGTCATAAACGGCACTGGTTATGACAATGCTGTTCGCCGTTTGTACCGGCCGATATTCGATGCTGACCACCTGCGGCAGAGTCACTTCCGCTCCATTCGTCGCGCTAAGCGTAAGCAGGTTGACCCCCTCGGCCAGATGGGTCACCGGGCAGGTCCAGGTTGTTGCTGTCGGGTAGCTTACCACACCAACCTCGGCCGCGGTGTCCACGCTCACCAGCACCGCTGCATTGATTGAACGGTTGCCGCTGAGCGTTTGCGACGACTGCTCCGTGGGCGTCTGTACGGCATCGACATCCAGGCTGAGCGGCTCGACCGGTTGGATCACCGTAAAATCCTGGACCAGGGTCTGGCCATAACGGGGGGCCACCGTCACGGGGGGCACCATTTCATAACCGAGCTCCTCTGCATCGGCTTGAAGCGACCAGTCCCCTGCTGGTTCGGTTGAAAGGCCAAGCAGATAGCGCCCGTCGGCATTGGTTTTGGTTGCCGCGCCGGCACCTGCCGGATGGTTCGCTGCTACCAGCACGCCGGCTACCGGCTGAGCGCTGTCATTGCGAACGCTTCCACTTACCCAGGCATCGACCGCAAAGACCGTCAGGTCGGGACTGCCGGGCGTGGCCAGAGTACCGACCAGGCGGGCCCCCTGAGCAAGGCGATCGTTCAACCCCAGCCGCCAGGCCCCGTCCACCGCCAGGGCGACGCAGTAGTTCCCCTGGACATCACTCAGGGCTTCGGCAAGCCCCTCTGAACCTGCGGTGTCCACTGCCTGAACAGGGACGCCTGCCACACCGGCACCAACCGAGGTCGCCACCGTACCACAACTCAGGCTGGTTCCCGGAAGGATCAGCAGATCCTGGTCAGTACGATTTGCGCTGACATTTAGGATCAACTGCGGAACCGACGCCCCCAGAGCGCCAAGAGAGGCCACTCCATCTCCGGGACGCGCTTGCACCGACAGGCTGTAAACAGCATCCGGCAAACCAAAACGGTAACTGCCATCTGCAGCGGTCATGGTTGTTGCGAGATACCGAGCATTCTCTGCCCGGACCAGCACGCCGGAAAGCCCCGCCAGGCTTGCCGCATCCAGCACCCGGCCCGAGACCTGATGCGCCCCGCTGTCGAGCACCAGATCCCGCACCACCTGCTGACCGGCCGTGACCGTAACCCGCGCTGCCGCGGCATGGTCGTAAACATATCCTGCTGCCATCGGCACCGGCAGATAGTCTCCCGGCAACTCGATATTAAAACGGTATTGGCCGGCTGCATCGGTCATGGCGAACCCAAAGCTGCGCCCCCAGGCATCGAGCAGTTCAACCAGCGCACCACCAACCGGCAGCGCCTGCAGATCCCGGACAACTCCACTCAAAACCTGCGGCTGAACGGTTTCGACCACGCTGAAGCCTTCGATGTCAGCGCCGGCAGCGGATTGAACCGTGAACAAATACTCCCCTGCCGCATGATACCGATCATTGACGAACTGGCCGTTGATCACCACGGAGATCGTACCGTCGCTGCTGCCGTCGCCATCCCCGGGCACATTCGGATCGCTGGCCATGACACCATCGACAACACTGAAGCGGCGTACCAGCGGCTCCTCCGCTTCGACAACCCCATTCTGATTGAGGTCAAGGGATTGTTCCACCGTCACCCTGGCCCCGGCCGGGACAAGATTGGTAACCGTCAGACGGATGTCCGCCTGCTCGGTTTCGGCGATTACCGCCGGGCTTACGGCAAGGGTCAGGGGGGGCGGCGGCTGATAGGTGATGGTCACCTGCTCCATAGCAACATTACCCACCGAATCTGCGGCAATCGCCTGAATCAAATTGTCTCCCGGAACCAGGCCAGTGACCTGGCAGGTCCAGGTCGTTGCTGTCGGATAAAGCACAGGGCCAATCGTTGCAGGGCCGCCTGATAAAACTGTGACGGTCGCACCTGTCTCAATGGCGCCACTCACCATTTGATTGGCCTGAATGGTGGGAGAAACCACCGGATTAATGGCCAAATCAGGAGCCGTAATATCGAGGAGAATGCCTGTTGCTAACGAGCCGCTTCTGCCGTGGGCGTCAGTAGCGCTTATCGTGATAGCGTTCTCCCCCTCAACCAAACCGGTCACTTCACATTGCCAGGAAGTCGGCGTGGGATACACGACTGAACCGGGAATGGCAGAAGTATCTACCTGAATCGAAATGGTGGTTCCTGCCTCCATCGCGCCAGAAAGCAACTGATAATCCGTTTTGGTCGGCGATACGACCGGTTCGAGGCTCACCTCGGGGCCTTTGGGCCCCTCCAATCGAAGAACGAAAAAATCCCCCCCGCCAGCAGAGCCATTGCCCAGGGCTCCATAGGTGTAGCCTCCCAGAAGGAGACTGCCATCGGAAGCCAACAGGACATTCTCAACATAATCATGGTTATCGGAACCGACTTGGCGCGTCCAGATCTTCTCGCCCAGACCGTTAACTTTCATAATCGCCACATCACTCCCCCCCAGAGGAATGTTGCCCGCGAAAGATCCGGTAAAGCTGCCGACAACAAAAGCATTCCCCTGAGAATCCAGCACCATCTTGCGCAATGGCATGACCGGGAATTGAACTTCCCGCATCACATTTCCATCCCCATCGTATGTCCCCAGATAGAATCCTCCATCGACCGTGGCCAAAACGCGCACGTTTCCATCGCCATCAACCTTGACATCACTGGCGTACCCCGCAGCCTCGGCTTTAATAAGCCTGGACCAGAGACGAATTCCGTCCGCACTGTACTTGGCGACGAAGGCACAACTGCCGGCGATCACGGGTTCGCCAAACAAACTGCCCCCAACCCTGCCAACGATGTAGATTCCCCCATTTCCGTTTACCGCAACGGCGTAAGCATCCTCCGACCCAGTCTGGCCAGATTCAACCGTCCACAACTTATTGCCCGCATTGTCATATTTCACGATGAAAAAATCACTGTTTCCACCATAGGCCTGCCGATCGATCGATTCGTAGGAACTCCCCACGGCAATCACATGGCCAGAGGCGTCAACAACGATATCCTCGATGAAATCATCGCCTTTTGACCCCAGGTCTGTCTTCCAGAGAAAGGCTCCATTCGGGTCGAGCTTGGCGAGGGAGAGATCCCGGTAGTTAACGCTCTTACCCTTGACCGATGGATATTGAACGACCCAGCCGAGGTAAAGGTTGCCCTCGGCATCCAGGGTCGCCACCCCATCCTTCTCGTCATTTGCGCTACCAAATTGCCAAGCCGCAACCTGGTTTCCTTCGGAATCGAAACGGCTGACAACAAGGTCGGTTCCGCCCGCCGTTCCGGTACCAGTCAGATCGCCTGAGGAATACCCGATCAGGTAACTTTCGTCCTGGGGGGCAGCGACAAAATCGCTTACATAATCGTCTGAAACGCTACCCGCCTGCGTCTTCCAGGACAGCTCAAAGGGCACTTCCGTTACCGCTTCAGCATGGGCAAAAAAACGGACTTCATCGGATCCGGTGTTCCCCGCGCGGTCTGTTGCGATGACCATTAGCGCATTGGCACCTTCGACAAGCCCCTCAACCAGTTCACCATTTTCTTTATGAAGCCTTCTGCCGTTAAGGAAAACCTGGATTTCCCCATCACTGACGGAATAATTCAATTGCGGTGCAGTCGCATAGATTGAGCCTTCGATGGGAGAATCAATCACCGCCACCGGGGGAAGAGTATCGAGGATTACTCGGGTCCAGATTCGATTGATAAAGCCTTCCGAATTTTTGGCGGTAATCGATACGATATTATCTCCCTCGGTTAATCCTGAAAGTTGCCCTTCCCAGTTCCCCGAAGAAGGATATGTCACAGCCCCTTTTGGTCCACCATATTCACGATCGATTTCAATTTGATCATTTTCAGCGACGGTACCCAAAAGAGTGGCCGGATCCCCAGCCGACCATGCGGGCAATTCGCTTACGGTAAAATTGGGCACCCGGACATCCTGGATTTTAAAAACATAGGCGGCGGATTTTAAAGTCGCATTGTCTCCGTACACCAAAACCTTTCCAGGATGAACGACCGACACAGCACACGTCGTATGGCCGTAGGTGTAATCAAGAGAGGTAGTACTTAACAGCCCTCCATTCCGATCATAATGAGAAATTATCCTGCCATCGGTTGCCACAAAAAAATTGCCGTTCTTTTCAACACCTATGCTTCTGCCTTTAGCCACCACCTCTTTTGTCCACTCCATATTACC
>NZ_JBFHGD010000198.1:0-6061 GCF_041583255.1 Trichloromonas sp.
AAAAAAGCAGGCGCCTCCTAACAAGGCGCCTGCTTTTTTGAAGGTTACCCAGCAATCACGAAGCCATGCTTCGCGTCAAAGACAAACCATCCCGGTGCGCCGATGCGTTTCACCTCCGGGCAGCAACGGCATCACCAGCCCCACTCAGGCATCACTGACACCGAGCTCGAAATTCAGGCCGAGCGGGAACGCCTTTTCAACAACCAGCCGATGGCCGCAGCCAGCAGCAGGGTCGCCAGCCCGCCCACCAGGCCGGAGACGCTGGAGCCTGAATCGACTGCGGGCCAGTCGGCAGCTGCGGCGGGTGCCGTCTCGGGATTTCTGTAGCCATAATCGGGCAAAAGTGCAACCCGCTCCTGCGCACCCGCCAGGATTTCATGAACGTCACTTCCGGGCGACTTCAGCTCCTCATGGCCGGTCACTTTCTGAATCGCCCATTCAAGGCCGTCGGGATGCTCCGAGGCGAACCAGGAAATCCCCCCCCCGGTAACAACAGCCGCCACCAGCAGGGCCGCCAGCAATCGCTTCAGCGGCATCTGCCCGGGAACGGCCGCGGACGCTCCCCCCAGGATCTCAGGCCGCGCCCGCCAGACGAAGGTGACGACCACGGCGGTCACCAACCCTTCGACCACCCCGATCGCCAGGTGGATCGGCTGCATCATCAGCAGAAAGGCTCCCAGTGGCAACTCGGACACCCCGGACAAAACGGTCTCCAGCACGACCGCGAAGGCGCCCAGCTGCAGACCGACCACGGCCGAAACCACTGCGGCGACAGTAATCCGTCCCAGGGTGGGCTCCTTGCCGACCAGGGGTTTATAAAGAAAGGGATAGGCGATAAAGCAGGGGAAGACCCCGAGATTAATAATGTTGCAGCCCAGGGCGAGCAGGCCGCCGTCGGCGAAAAACAGGGCCTGCACCATCAAAACCGAGGCCATGGTCAGAAAAGCGGCCCAGGGACCGAGCAGAACCGCCAGGATCATCCCGCCGCCCAGGTGCCCGCTCGAGCCGGTCGCCGGGATGGTGAAATTGATCATCTGGGCGGCGAAGATAAACGCCCCCAGAACCCCCATCAACGGGATCTTACTGTCATCGAGGTCTTTCTTCAAGCGGTGCGAGGCATAGTAGATGGTGCCTGCGGCAGCTGCCCACAGGGTAGCGCCGACCGCCGGCGAAAGCAACGCATCAGCCATGTGCATGGTTCAACCTCCCTAAACTCTCTCTTGTGATCTTTTTCATTTTCGTGCTACGAACATAGCCCAGGATGGCCCCCCTGTCAACCCGGCTATTGCTACGGAATCTCACTTCGTAGCACACGGACATATCTGAAATGCACAGATCCTGCCAGAACCCTGCCCTTGCGCACACAAAAAAACCGCGACAGCAGGTCGCGGCTCAGAAGACTGCAGCAGCCGGGCTACAAACCCCGAATCGACACCCGCTCGACGTATGCTCCGGCGATTTGCGCAAAAGTGCGGATCTGCTCCGGAAGATGGGGGGCCAGGGTCTGCAGCGATTCGTCCATGGCGTGACGGGCGACAAATTGCTGCAAGACCCAGCTGCAGGCACCGGCAATCGCCTCTCCCATGACCGGCAGATCGGCGGCGTCAACCAGGCCGGGAACACAGGTGGTGCGAATTTCGTAATCGACGCAGCCGTCGAGCAGCAACCGGATACTCTGCCGCAGGGCAGCGGTATCAACCGGGCCATGGTGCAATTCGCTATAACGCTCAACGGCGGTTTTGAAATCCAGGGCGACATAATCGACCAGGCCTTCGCCCAGCGCCTGCTCGAGAACAGCCGGCGCCAGCCCGTTGGTATCGAGCTTGACCTCCAGCGCCAGCCCCTTGACCTCCCGCAGAAAGGGCAGCAGTCCCTTATCGATGGTCGGCTCGCCGCCGGAGACCACCACCCCGTCGATAAACGAACGGCGCTCCTGAAGCTCATCCAGAAGCGCCGCCAGCGGATAATCGGGATACTGATCGGGATCGAGCACCAGCGTGGGGTTATGACAGAAGGAGCAGCTGAGGTTGCAGCCCCCGAAAAAAACCAGGGAAGCGATCCGGCCTGGAAAATCGAGCAGGCTCGTCCCCTGGAATCCCTTGATCTTCATGATATCAGTCTTGTTTCTTGCTGGTTCCTACGACAAACTCAGTGCGCTCCTTGAACTCTTCCTTTTTTCCCCGGTTCCACTGCTGAACCGGCCGGAAGAAACCACATACCCTGGAATAGACTTCGGTATTACCGTCACACTTGGTGGCCATTCGGGTCTCCTTGGTTGGATTTTGCCTGGGCGCCCCTTGGGTCGCCCGGGTAAAAACGATAAAGTTATGCCGCCTGATGGTGGGGACAGGCGAAATGCTCGCCGGCGATATAGCCGTGCACCGGACAGATGGTAAAGGTCGGACTGATCGTAAAATACGGCAGATGGAAATTTTCCGCGATCCGCTTCACCAGCAGCCGGGCACTGCTCCAGTCATCGATGCGCTCACCGAGGAAGCCGTGGAAAACCGTGCCGCCGGTGTACAGGGTCTGCAACCCGTCCTGGTGGGAGAGCGCCTGAAAGATATCATCGGTGCTCCCCACCGGCAGCTGGGTGGAGTTGGTGTAATAGGGCTCTTCGTTGCCGGCGGTGATGATGTCGGGGAACATCTTGCGGTCCCGCTGGGCCAGCCGGAAGCTGGTCCCCTCGGCCGGGGTGGCTTCGAGATTAAACAGATGCCCGGTTTCTTCCTGGTAGGTTTCGAGCTGGGCGCGCATAAAGCGAAGGGTGCGTACGGCCAGGTTTTTGCCCTCGGCGGTGTCGATGCCGACCCCGATCAGGTTGAGGCTGGCTTCGTTCATGCCGAGCAGGCCGATGGTGGAGAAATGGTTATCCCAGAAATGACCGCTGCGCTCGCGAATCGCCGACAGGTAGTAGCGGCTGTAGGGATAGAGCCCTTCTTCGGTAAACCGCTCGAGCTGCTTGCGCTTGATCTCGAGGGACTCGTACGCCAGCCGCATCAGATCGGAAATGCGGGTAAAGAACGCCTCTTCGCTGTCGGCCAGGTAAGCCGCCCGGGGCAGGTTGAGGGTAACCACGCCGATCGAGCCGGTCAGGGGATTGGACCCGAACAGCCCGCCGCCGCGGCGCCGCAGTTCGCGGTTGTCGAGGCGCAGGCGGCAGCACATCGAGCGGGCATCTTCGGGATCCATGTCCGAGTTGATGAAGTTGCTGAAATAGGGGATGCCGTATTTGGAGGTCATCTCCCAGATCGGCTGGAAGCGCAGGCTGTCCCAGTTGAAGCCGGCGGTGATGTTGTAGGTCGGGATCGGGAAGGAGAAGATCCGCCCCGAACTGTCCCCCTCCATCATCACCTCGCAGAAGGCCTTGTTGAACATGTCCATCTCGGCCTGGAATTCACCGTAGGTGGCCTCCATCAGCTGGCCGCCGATGATCACCGCGTCGTTCGCCATGTTCTTCGGCGGGGTCATGTCCATGGTGATGTTGGTGAACGGGGTTTGAAAACCGACCCGGGTCGGCACGTTCATGTTGAAAATGAACTCCTGCATCGCCTGTTTGACTTCCGGGTAGCCCAGCTTGTCGTAACGGATAAACGGCGCCAGCAGGGTATCGAAGTTGGCAAACGCCTGGGCGCCGGCCGCCTCCCCCTGCAGGGTGTAGAAGAAGTTCACCGCCTGGCCGAGGGCCGTCCGAAAATGGCCCGCCGGGGCGCTCTGCACCTTGCCGTAGGCGCCGGTAAAGCCTTTCAGCAGCAGGTCGCGCAGGTCCCAGCCGCAGCAGTAGACCGACAGCATCCCCAGATCGTGGAGATGGAAGGCCCCTTCGCGATGCGCGTCGGCGATGTACGAGGGATAGATCTTGTTGAGCCAGTAATTGCTGGTGATGTTGGCCGCGATGTGATTGTTGAGCCCCTGCAGCGAGTAGCCCATGTTGGCATTCTCGTTGACCCGCCAGTCTTCCTGGGTCAGGTAGGAATCGATCGCCTCGATCGATTCTTTCATGAACTCTTTGGTTTTGC
The DNA here is from genome assembly GCF_041583255.1 of Trichloromonas sp. NCBI lineage: Bacteria > Pseudomonadati > Thermodesulfobacteriota > Desulfuromonadia > Desulfuromonadales > Trichloromonadaceae > Trichloromonas > Trichloromonas sp. Next base: position 4,020 of record NZ_JBFHGD010000198.1, read on the forward strand.
GCAGGGTCTCGTGCTGCTTGCGGTACAGAATGTAGTTCTTGGCCACCTTGGCGTGGCCGTTCTCGATCAGGATCTTCTCGACCAGGTCCTGAACATTTTCAACGGTCGGCACCCGTTCATCTTTGTAGATGACCTCGAGTATACCCACCACCTGACGGGCAATCTGTCCCGCCTTGTCCATGTCAGTGCCGCCGACGGCGCGCACCGCCTTCTGGATCGCACCGGCTATCTTCTCTTCTTCGAAAGAAACCAGCCGGCCGTCCCGCTTACGGATAAACTCGAGCATCTCCCACCCTCCTGCAACGAATTTAGTCAACGCCAGAACCTTAGCACAGCATCATTTGCAGTCAAGGGAAAAACCCAACATCTGGACAAAAAAAAATGCCATAAACACAAGATATTGTGAACACCCGGTGGACAGGCTGTGGATTAGCCGTGGACAACGAGAGCTAGCAAAGCAATATTCTTGACCCTTCGGACAAGTGCGTGATAAACAAACAGGAGCACGAACACCCGGAGGTTTGCATGACCGATCTTGCCCGCTTCGGCATATCCATCGACGATCGACTGCTCAAGCGGTTTGACGACCTGATCGCGGAAAAAGGATACGGCAATCGCTCCGAAGCCATTCGCGACCTGATCCGCAACGCCCTGGTCGAAGACCAGTGGGCCCGCGGCGATGAAGAGACTGTCGGCACCGTCACCCTGGTCTACAATCACCATACCCGCGACCTTTCCGACAAGCTGACGGAACACCAGCACAGCCACCATGACGCCATCATTTCGGCATTGCACGTTCATCTCGACGCCCACAACTGCCTCGAAGTCGTGGTCGTAAAGGGCAAGGCCAACGAGGTCAAACGCATGGCCGATGAACTGATCGGCACCAAGGGGGTCAAGCACGGCAAGCTGGTCACCTCGACCACCGGCGAAGACCTGATCTGACCGGCCGACCGGAACCGCCCGTGAAACGGCGCCCCCTCCGGTAGCACGAACCGCAAATTCGTACGACACAAATCCGCCTATCGCACCCACGGCAGACGCCCCCAAAAGGCAGGATTCCGTCAAGCAGGGCGCGCGCGGAGGCGAATCACGGCTGTAACCGATGGCACCTTTCTTGAACATACTCGAACCTTTCCCGATCTGGCCCCCTCCGGACACACGACGCAACGGCAGACGACTATGGCAAAAATAGAATCCTCCCTGTTCGACCTGGGGGCGCTCGACGCCCTCGCCTGCAGGCAGTCGGCCGTCCACCGCCTTGACCCCCGCGCCAAGCTGGTCACCACCCTGATCTTCGTCTGCACCGTGGTCTCCTTCGGCAAGTACGAAATTTCGGCGCTGCTGCCCTTTGTCCTGTTTCCCCTGACCCTGGTGCTGACCGCCGGTCTCCCCGCCGGCATGCTGTTGAAAAAACTGCTATTGGCCGCTCCTTTCGCTTTTTTCATCGGCGTCTTCAACCCGCTGCTCGACCGGCAGATCCTGCTGCAGCTCGGTTCCCTGGAAATCAGCGGCGGCTGGATCTCCTTCGCCTCGATCCTGCTGCGCTTTGCCCTGACCGTCTTTGCCGCCCTGGTCCTGATCGCCACCACCAGCTTCACCGGCGTCTGCATGGCCATGGAACGCCTCGGCGCCCCGCGCATCTTCGCCCTGCAGCTGCTCTTTCTCTACCGCTACCTGTTCGTCCTCATCGACGAAGCCGTGCGCATGGTGCGGGCCCGGGCCCTGCGGTCCTTTCACGGCCGCGGCATGGGGATGAAGGTGGCCGGGAACATGGCCGGCCAGCTGCTGCTGCGCACCCTCGACCGCGCCCAGCGAATCCATCAGGCCATGCTCTGCCGAGGTTTCGACGGCGAGATCCGCATGCTCCGCCCTTTGCACATCGGCTACCGGGAAGTGCGGTTTACCCTTTCCTGGACCGCTTTTTTCCTGCTGCTGCGCTTTTTCAACCTGCCCCAGCTGTTCGGGGGTTTTCTCACGGAGCTGTTCCGATGAGCCATCACATCGTCGAAGTCAAAGACCTCGAATATGCCTATCCTGAC
>NZ_JBFHGD010000199.1:0-6057 GCF_041583255.1 Trichloromonas sp.
CCATTTTACGTCGGGGATCACCGCCCTGGTGTTGGCCATCGTGCTCGGTAAGCGCCGGGGCTATCCCCATGAGCGCATGACGCCGCACAACCTGCCGATGACCCTGCTTGGTGCCGGTCTGCTCTGGTTCGGCTGGTTCGGTTTCAATGCCGGCAGCGCCCTGTCGGCGGGGAGCAGTGCCGCCCTGGCGTTCACCACCACGCAGACCGCGGCGGCGGCCGGGGCCCTGTCGTGGATGTTTGCCGAGTGGCTGCATGCCGGCAAGCCGAGTGCCTTGGGTGCCGCATCCGGGGTGGTCGCCGGGCTGGTCGTGATTACCCCGGCGGCGGGTTTCGTGACCCCGGCCTGGGCCTTGCTGATGGGGCTGACCGCCGGCTTCGTCTGCTACGGCGGGGTGCTGCTCAAGCATAAGGCCGGTTATGACGATTCTCTCGATGCCTTCGGGGTGCACGGTATCGGCGGCGCCTGGGGCGCGGTGGCCACGGGTATTTTTGCCAGCGTCGGCGCGACCGGCCTGCTGGCCGGCAATCCGCACCAGTTGTGGGTGCAGCTGGTCGGCCTGCTGGCTGCCGGCGCCTATGCCGTGATCGTGACCCTGGTGATTGTGGCGGTGCTGAAGGTGACCATGGGGCTTCGGGTCGAAGAAGAGGATGAGGTCAGGGGGCTGGATCAGTCCGCCCATTCGGAGACCGGTTATACCTTCTGATGGTTAAGTGTGCGAATGGCGGCGGCGTCCTCAAGCGGGCGCCGCTTTTCTGTGTGCAGACTTTACACTGGTTGAGTAATCGTGGGGCGGGTGCCTGGGGATTTGGTAGTCTTTAAGGTGCTTTAACGGCCGTTTTTTGCGGTGATAGATTTGTTGAAAGCTAGTTAAAACAGGTGTTTGTGAATGTATACGGAAGTGAGTAGGGTGGTGTGCTTGACGTGGCACTGAAATTGCTATAGTGTTTTGGGCCGTCCGAACTGCCCAGGTTCAATTAAGTAAGCGCACAATGTCCCGTTCAGGAGGTGACCGTCTATGTGTCGCATTGGAGCTATAAAAAGTCTTAACTACGTTCATCCGAGCATGGCCCTGCATCTTATGCAATCGCAGCAGAAGGGGCACGACAACTCGGGTTTCGCCATGGTCATGCACGATCTCGGCGGACTCTTCGAGGCCTATAAGCATCTGCCGACCCTGTCCCTGGCCTGTACCGACGAGGGTGTGAAGATCGCCGAGGATATGCTGCACGCCGCCGGTTTTCAGCGGGTGATGCAGTGGGTCCCGGAAACTAACCCGCTGCCGGGTCTCGACATCAACGCGATGCCCAACTACGTCTTCCAGACCTACGATTATCCCAAGCATTACAAGAAGGAAGAGCAGAAGGCCAAGGAAGACCTGCTGCTCGACATGCGCCTGAAACTGCGCAAGGTGCTGGAGAAGGACGACCAGGGCTACGTCTACTCCTTCTGGCCCGACGTGGTCACCCTCAAGGAGATCGGTGACCCGAAGGATATCGGCACCTATTTCAAGCTGTGGGAGCCGAACGACAAGTTCACCGCCAAGGTGATCACCGCCCAGTGCCGGCAGAACACCAACTACGACATCGTCCGCTATGCCGCCCATCCTTTTTTCATGCAGGGTTACACGGCGCTGGCCAACGGCGAAAATACCTTCTATCTGAAGAATGTCGAGCAGCAGCGCAAGCTGCACCGCGGTTATATCGGCTTCGAATCCGATTCCCAATGTTTTCTTTACAGTTTGCACTATGTGCATCGCCAGCTCGCCTGGCCGCTGTCCTACTACAAACATGTTATTACGCCGCTCCCCTTCGACGAGATCGGGGCGCGGGACGACAAGGAGTCGCTGCTGGCGATCCGCCAGTCGCTGGCCCACCTGGAGATCAACGGGCCCAACACCATCATCGCTGTACTCCCTGACAACACCCTGTTCACCTGCTGCGATGCCAAAAAGCTGCGTCCGGTGGTGGTCGGCCGCAGTGCCGACACGGTGGTGATTTCGTCGGAGGTGTGCGGCATCAACGAGATTCTTCCCGATCGTGATTGGGAGACCGATATCTATCCCCATGAGCGCGAGACGGTGGTTATCAATAACGACCTGGAGGTACAGAGATGGAAACAGTAAAAGTCCAGGATGTCACATCCAACGACCTGCCCTGGGTCATTCGTTATGACGCCAGCCGTTGCACCCTGTGCGGCTCCTGCGTGGCGGCCTGCTCTTTCCGGGCTATCGAAGCCAAGGTCGAGCGCCGGCGCATGGTCTTTTCGGAAGGGGATTTCCCCGAGCCGAAGCAGCGTTTTTCGGCGGTCCCGGTCATTCGCCAGGTGCGCAATATAAAAAATTACTGCCGCGGCTGCGGCATCTGCGAAAAGGTTTGCCCCAACGACGCCATCGCCCCGGCGCGCAATCCTGACAGCCGGCACCCGATCATCACCCGCTGCCTGGCCGGTGATTCGATCAAGCGCGGCGGTCGCAAGAATCTCGAATCGGGCACTCGAACCCTCGACAAAATGCGGGTTGGCCGCATTTCGCAGATGACCGACCCGAGCCTTGACGCCCAGCGCCACACCTTCGACATGCTGGCCCCCTTCGGCCGCATCATGCCGCCGGGCAAGCTCCCTTTTGCGGTTGGTGAAGACGGCAAGCTCGTGCAATCCGGTCATGCCCCGCCTGTGCGCTGGATCTACCCGGTCATCATCGGCGACATGTCGATCGGCGCCCTTTCCTGGCGCATGTGGGAAGCGGTCGCCATGGCCACCGCCTACCTCAACGAGGAGTGCGGGCTGCCGGTGCGCATGTGTTCCGGCGAAGGCGGAGTGCCGGTGCGCCTGCTCAAATCCAAATACCTGAAGTACATGATCCTGCAGATCGCTTCCGGCCACTTCGGCTGGAACCGCATCGCCAAGACCATGCCCTACATGACCGAGGACCCGGCCGGTATCCTGATCAAGATCGGCCAGGGGGCCAAGCCGGGTGACGGCGGTCTGCTCATGGCGAACAAGGTGGCCGAGCACATCCAGGCCATCCGCGGGGTGCCCAAGGCCGACCTGCTCAGCCCGCCCAACCACCAGGGTCTGTATTCCATCGAGGAGAGCGTGCAGAAGATGTTCCTCTCCTTCAACGCGGCTTTCAAATTCCGCGTTCCCGTCGCCATCAAGGTGGCGGCCAGCGCCACCAGCGTCTCGGTTTTCAACAACCTGGTGCGCGACCCTTACAACATCGTCGGCGGCTTCTTCCTCGACGGCATCGACGGCGGCACCGGCGCTGCCCACGAGGTCTCCCTCGACCACACCGGTCACCCGATCGTCTCCAAGCTGCGCGACTGCTACCTCGCGGCCGTCTCCCAGGGGCGCCAGGGGCAGATCCCGCTCTGGGCGGCCGGCGGTCTCGGCCGCACCGGCGACCTGGCGGCGGACGCCTTCAAGATGATTGCTCTGGGCGCCAACGGCGTTTTCACCGGCAAGCTGATCCTGCAGATGGCCGGCTGCGTCGGTAACGAGATGGGGCGCTGCAATGCCTGCAACACCGGCCTCTGCCCGGTCGGCATCACCACCCAGGAGCCCCAGTTGGCCCACCGGCTCGACGTCGATCGGGCGGCGCAGAACATCGTCAACTACTTCCTGGCCATGGATCAGGAGTTCAAGAAGCTGATGGCTCCGATCGGCAACTCGTCGCTGCCGGTCGGCCGTTCGGATGCCCTGGTTTCGGTTGATCGCGCCGTCGCCGAGCGACTCCAGATCCAGTACGTCTGTTAAGGAGATATTGATATGGCAGCCCAGATCAACGGCTTTGATGCAAATAATAAGCGGATTTCCACCCAGGCCCTGCTGCAGCAGATTTACACGGCCCTGGAAGCCGGCGAGACCGAATTCGAGGTCCTCTCTTCGGGCCATCACGATATCGGCGGCCCGCTCTGGACCGAGGACGGCAAGCCGCTCAAGTTCACCGTCAAGAACCCCGGCCAGCGGGTCGGTTCCTTCGGCCTCGACGGCACCGAAATCATGGTTGAGGGCTCGGCCTGCGCCGACGCCGGCTGGCTCAACGCCGGCGCCACCCTGACTATCAAGGGGGACGGCGGCGACACCACCGCCCACTGCGCCGCCAGCGGCAAGATCTATGTCGCCGGCCGGGTCGGTACCCGCTCCGGTTCGCTGATGAAGCATGACCCCGCCTATGAGCCGCCGGAATTCTGGATTCTCAAGAACACCGGCTCCTTCTCCTTTGAGTTCATGGGGGGCGGTATCGGCGTTATCTGCGGTTATGGCCGCGAAGATCTCGATTCGGTCCTCGGCGACCGTAGTTGTATGGGGATGGTCGGCGGCACCCTGTATGTGCGCGGGCCGGTGGCCGGAATCTCCGACGATGTCTGGCTGCTCGACCTCGATGATGCCGACCGCCAGTTCCTCAGCGAGCAGATGCCGGTTTTTCTCGACAAAATTGACCGGCCCGAACTGCTGGACAAACTGACCATCTTCTCCGAGTGGAGCAAGATCGTCGCCAAGACCATGGAGGAGCGCAGGCATCACAGCCGTCCGACCATGCGCGAATTCCGCCTGGCCAAATGGGTCGAAGGAAGCATTTTCGGTGACGTGCTGCTGGACAACTACGATAAGGTGGCCGGGCTGGTCAACAGCGGCGAGGATCGTCTCAAGATCCCCCACTGGCAGGACAAGCGCTACGCCGCCCCCTGCCAGGCGACCTGCCCCTCGGCGATCCCGACCCAGGACCGCATCAACCTGCTGCGCCAGGGCAAGGTCCAGGAATCCCTCGAGATGGTGCTGCAGTATTCCCCCTTTCCCGGCAGTGTCTGCGGCGAAGTCTGCCCCAACCTCTGCATGGACGCCTGTACCCGCCAGTTCCTCGACCACCCGGTGGCGATGAAAGACCTCGGGCGGATGTCCCTCGACGCGGCCTCGCCGCAGCCCAAGGCCGACAGCGGCAAGAAAGTCGCTGTTATCGGCGGCGGCCCCGGCGGCCTCTCGGCGGCCTGGAAGCTGCGCCTGCTCGGACACCAGGTCACCGTCTATGAAGCGGATAAGGAAGTCGGCGGCAAGCTGATGCAGGTTATCCCTGACGAGCGACTGCCGCGCACCATTCTGCGCACCGAGATCGACCGCATCAAAAAAATGGGCGTCGATATTCGCGTCAACACCCAGGTCGACCCGCAGTTGTTCGAAACCATTCGCAGCGAGAACAACGCCGTGGTGATCGCCTCCGGTGCCCATAATCCGGTGGTGATTCCCTTCCCCGGCCATGAGCGGATGATCAAGGGACTTGAATTTCTCAAGCAAGTCAACCTCGGGCTCAACCCCAAGGTCGGCGAGCGGGTGGTGGTGCTCGGCGCCGGCAATGCCGGTATGGACGTCTGCCTTGGCGCCTACGCCATGGGGGCCAAGAAGGTCATCGCCATCGACGTCCAGCGCCCGGCCGCCTACAAGAATGAAATCGCCCACGTCCAGGCCCTCGGCGGCGAGATTATCTGGCCTTTCTTCACCGAGAAGATCACCGACAAAGGAGTGGTCGGCAAGGACGGTCGTCTGCTCGAGGCCGACACCGTGATCATCTCCATCGGCGAGCGCCCCGACCTCTCCTACGTCCCCCGCGAATGGCTCACCGATCGCGGTATGATGGATGTCGATGCCTGCTGGCACTCGGTCAAAGCCCCCGGGGTCTTCGCCATCGGTGACACCATCAAGCCGGGGCTGCTGACCCACGCCATCGGCGGCGGCGCCGAGGTGGCCGAATATATCAACAGCCACCTCGCCGGCCTGGCCCTGGAGCCGAAAAAGAAGCTCGAGGTGATCCCGCAGAAATGCCTCTCCAAGGAGCTGTTCCGCCCCCAGAACCGCGGCCGCCTCTGCGTCACCGACGCCAAGAGCGAGACCAACCGCTGCATCTCCTGCGGCACCTGCCGCGACTGCTCCATGTGCCTCGAAGCTTGCCCCGAAGGGGCCATCGTGCGCATCGAGCACTCCGGCAGTAAATTCGAGTACAAGTCAGAAGACCACCTCTGCATAGGCTGCGGCATCTGCGCCGGCCTTTGCCCCTGCGGCATC
>NZ_JBFHGD010000200.1:0-6055 GCF_041583255.1 Trichloromonas sp.
AGGGTTTCGGCGTAGTGAAAATGATAACGGAGCAAATCCTGGGCCGCCGGCAGAAGATCGGCCTGCTTCTGCTTTTTGAACAGAAAGGCCACATAGGCTTCCTGCAGCGGCAGCGCCTCGGCGGGCATCCATCGCTCACTGGCCAGCAGGGCCTCGTGAGATACCTTCTGCTCGGCGAGCAGCCACGCCGCAAAGCCCCGCAGGAAACTCACCGCGTCGCAACCGGCCACCTTGAGCAGGGCGGCGAAGAAAGCGACCGCGCGACCGGTGTTGTAAAAGAGGTCGGCTGACGCTGCCAGCAGGCGGCAGGCGTCCAGGTCGGCGGCGCTCATGGTGGCACTTTCGAGAATTTCGTAGGGCGGCTCCAGCTGTGCCCGCAGGCCGTGGTCAGCAGCCTCCCGGTGCAGCACGGTGCCAGGCAGTACGGCCAGGGGAAAAATATCGATATGGTTGGGCGCAAGCCCGAAAGCGTAATTAAGGCTCCGGCAAAAGCCCGAGAAATCGTCCCCCGGAAGACCGTAAATCAGGTCAAGCCCGTAAGTCACCCCCTCGCGGGCAAGCAGCTGGATCTTTTGCGCGAACTGTTCGGGATCGAGACTCCGGTGGATCTTCCGCAGCACTTCGGGACGGGCCGACTGCAGTCCGATCTGCACCGAGCAGGAGAGTTTCGCCAGCAGCCGGGCGGTCTCCCGGTCGAGAAAATCGGCCTTGGCCTCCAGATGAAAATGAATGTGCGGGGCCTTGCGGGCAAGGAGCTTGAGCAGTTTCTTGCCCCGCTCCGGCGGATGGTTGAAGGTCGAATCAAGAACCCAGACCTGGCTGACCTGCCGCCGCACGAACAGTTCCAGCTCCTTCTCCAGCCGCGCAAGCGGCAGTAGCCGGGTGCCGCGACTGCCGCGGCCATCGAAACAGAAGGTGCAGTTGAAGGGACAACCGCGGGAGGTTTCCCAGAGCACGCCGCCGGCGTCGGTTGGAGCCACGGCACCCTCAAGCCACGGCGAAGGCAGCCGGCCCAAATCCGGCGCCGGAGATGGCGATGGCGCCTCGCCCGCTCCCCCCTGTTCAGCCAGCACCAGCCCTGCCGACGGCTCAAGTTCTGCCCCGCGCGCCAACCGCAGCGCCAGCTCGGCAAAGGTCTCTTCTCCCTCGCCGAGGATGACCCCGTCAAAGCCGCCCTCCGACAGCACCGCCTGCGAGTCCGCAAAGACTTCGGGGCCTCCGGCCACCAGTTTTATCGCGGGCCTGGCGCTGCGCAGCTGGCGCGCCAGCCCGCACACCCGGCGCCGATTCCAGACATAGAGGGAAAACGCCACCAGCTTCGGCTCGCTGGCGAGAATCGCCTGTAGCATGCTCTGGTCGCTCTGCTCCGGAAAGAGATCGAGCAGCTGCGCCTGGGCCCGCAGCGGTTCCGGCAGAGCCGCCTTCAGACACCCGGCCGCCAGCGGAACGGCCTGGGCCGAACGGCGGACATGCAGGGTCGGCAGAACAATTCGCATGGATCAGATCCTCCTGATTGCCGAACGACAACCGCGCTACGATTTAACGGTTTACCTCGGCCGGCGGCGGTGCGGAGAGGTGTTTGTCCGTGGTGCGGATGCGCAAACGGCCGAAAGCAGCCTCGAAGACCGGGTACTGATCCCGCAGCTGGGCCAGGGTCAGATGATAGCCGTAATTCATCACGTGATGACGGGCCTCGTTGCTCATCGGGCTCTGAAAAAAGAACAGCGACTCGTCACGCCCCGGCTCGACCAGCAGAACCTCGACCTCAGGGTGTTCACGACGGAAATGCGCGATAGCCAGGTCGAGCTTCTCCTTGTTTTCGATCCGCCGCGACTGCTCCCAGGCGAAGGAGATGCCGAGGTCGGCGATACTGGAACACTTGCCGAAGGAGAGCGAGGGGAGACAGGAGCGCTCCTGATCGTTGTCCATGGGCACCCGGGGGTTGACCACCAGGATCAGCTCGGCGCCCCGCTCGACGGCGATATCCAGATGGCTCACCCGGCCGACGGATCCGTCCAGGTAATGGCGTCCGGCAATCGGGTAGGGGCGAAAAAAGTACGGGATGGCGCAGGAGGCGGTGATGGCCTGGCAGATCCGGACATCCTGCAGCCCCTCAGAGCCGAACACGACCCGGCGGCCGTGGTCGATATCGTAGGCCGGGATGTAAAGCTCGGCAGACAGCTGGCGGAAATCGTCGAGAATCCCCTCCTGGCGGAAAGATTCGGAGAGGTACTGGCACATCGGCTCGAGGGAAAAGAGCCCGGAAGGGAACTGCTCCTGCAGGATCGTGAACATGTCGTTCAGCGAAAAGGTCCAGCGCTGCCGGCGATGATGGCCGAGTATCTTGAAGAGGTTGCGCAGCACCTGGCCGCAGGAGGCCGCCAGGTTGCGGGCGTCGAGCCGGTAAATATCTTTGCGACGCCAGTTGAAGACCGTGCTTTCGTCGTTGGCGATGGCTTGGAACAGGGCGGCGGGCTCGATTTTATTGGCGATCAGGGTGGCAATCACCGACCCGGCGCTGACCCCGACATAAAGATCGAAGCGGCGGGTCGAGAAACCCGGGGCAAACAGCCGGTCCAAGGCAGTCAGGCAGCCGATCTCGTACGCGGCCCCCATGATTCCTCCGCCAGCCAGAACCAGAGCTGTCTTTCCCTTTTTGCGGGGCACCGGGCCTCCTATTTCTTGGCGCGCACCTTGATTTTCGGCTTGCCGTCTTCAGTCACCACCCTAAACTCCACCTCGCGATCACCGAAGGTTTCGCGGATCTTCTCCTTCTGCCGCTCCAGAAAGGAGTGAACCTGCTGCCGTTCCGGGTCGGGCCCGGCGACGCTGCAGTCCCTGCGGGCCTGCAGCAGTTCCTGATAGACCCGGTCCATGGGGTCGACCACGGGAGCGGATACCGGCTCGGGAGAGGATGTGCGACCGGCCTTGGCGACCTGCCGGATATAGCGCCCCTCATCGATCAGGCGCAGGATACGGTCCCAGTAGGTGGAATAGCTATGAAAACGGGCCGCCAGGGTCTGGCAACGAAAACGCAGATCGGTCTGGATGATTCTGCGGTTGACGAAACGGCGCAGACGCGCGGCCACAGCCTCGCGCGGCTTTATCGGTTCGCGTTTTTCGACTCCGGCAAAATACTGCTCATAAAGGATCACCAGATCCTTGATATCCTGCTCGACATCCCCCAGCTCCCTCGCAATGGCACGCCGTTCATCCATAGAAGCCTCCAATATTTGGACTATACTGAACTTGCCAGACCTTTGCAAAGAAAAACACCGGGGTATACTTGTCGCCGGAAGGGCATAATCCTTGACTCTCCGGGGCTGTTCCATGATAATTATAACTTTTTCAAGAACTCATTTTCGGAGGGATTATGAGCACACAACATCTGGCGGCCGTCATTCTCGCAGCCGGTCAGGGCACGCGAATGAAGTCGCAGCTCCCCAAGGTGCTGCACCCGGTGGCGGGCCAACCGATGGTCTGCGCCCCGGTGCGGCTGTGCCGCGAATTGGGCTGCGAAAAAACCGTCCTGGTGGTCGGCCATGGCGCCGAGCAGGTCAAACAGACGCTGGCGCAGGAGCCGGCACTCTTCGCCCTGCAGGAGCAGCAGCTCGGCACCGGCCACGCCCTGCTCTGCGCCGAAAGCCAGCTGCAGAATTTCTCCGGCACCCTGCTGCTGCTGTGCGGCGACGTGCCACTGCTGCGAAAGCAGACCATTGAACGGCTGCTGGCCTACCACGCCGAGCAGCAGGCGGCGGTCACCGTACTGACGGCCGAGATGGAAAACCCCCACGGCTACGGCCGGGTGGTCCGCGATGGCGAGGCGGTCCTGCGCATCGTCGAAGAAAAAGACGCCTCGACCAAGGAAAAGACCATCCGCGAAATAAACACCGGCATCTACGCCTTCGAGGCGCCGCTGGTGTTCGACGCCCTGCGCACTGTCGGCCGCGACAACGCCCAGGGCGAATACTACCTCACCGACGTGCTGGAAATCGCCCGCCGGCAGGGCCGCACGGTACGCGCCATCAGCGTCGCCGACCCGGACGAGCCGTTGGGGATCAACGACCGGGTCCAGCTGGCCGAGGCCAACACCATCCTGCGCCGGCGCATCAACGAAAGACACATGCGCGCCGGGGTCACCCTGCTCGACCCGGCGGCTACCTATATCGACCCCGAGGTCGAAATCGGCCCGGACTGCGTCATCCACCCCGGTGCCCACCTGCGCGGAAGCACCCGCCTCGGCAGCCACTGCATCGTCGAACCGGGGGTCATCGTCAGTGACTGCACCATCGGCGACCACGCCCACCTCAAGGCCGGCTCGGTGCTGGCCGAATCGACCCTCGGCCCCCACTGCGCCATCGGCCCCATGGCCCACCTGCGCCCAGGCACGATGCTGGCCGGCCACAACAAGCTCGGCAACTTCGTCGAAACCAAAAAGGCCATCCTGGCGGAAAAAGCCCAGGCCAGCCACCTCACCTACCTCGGCGACACCGAAATCGGGCGCAACGTCAATATCGGCTGCGGCACCATTACCTGCAACTACGACGGCGTCAACAAGCACAAGACCATCATCGAGGACGACGTCTTCGTCGGCAGCGATACCCAGTTTGTCGCCCCGGTGCGGATCGGTCGCAACAGCCTGATCGGCGCCGGCTCGACCATCACCAAGGACGTCCCCCCCGACTCCCTGGCCCTGTCACGCAGCGAACAGAAGATCATCGAAGGCTGGCGCCTGCGGCAGAAGAAAAACAAGAAACCGTAAGGGGTGAAGCGTAGGCGCGAAGGATTAAGCCCTCCACGCCTTACCTTTCTCACCTCACACCTCATCAGGAGTTCATATGTGCGGCATTGTTGGATATATCGGCTTCCAGGAAGCCACCCCCATTGTCCTTGACGGCCTGCGCCGGCTCGAATACCGCGGCTACGACTCGGCCGGGATCGCCACCCACCACGACGGCAGGATCGACATCCGCCGGGCCCAGGGCAAGCTGATCAACCTGGAAAACGTCCTCCGTGAACGCCCGGTCACGGGGACCTGCGGCATCGGCCACACCCGCTGGGCCACCCACGGCCGCCCGTCGGAAATCAACGCCCATCCCCACAACGCCGGCGGCATCGTCGTGGTCCACAACGGCATCATCGAGAACTACCTGGTGCTTAAAGAACGTCTGCGCAAGCAGGGGCACAGCTTCAGCTCCGAAACCGACACCGAGATCATCTCCCACCTGGTGGAAGAGCATTACAAAACCACCAAGGATTTCGTTAGCGCGGTGCGTAAGGCCCTGGCCGAAGTGCGCGGCGCCTACGCGGTAGCTATCCTCTGCGAACAGGAGCCGGGCAAGATGGTCGCCGCCAAGCTCGGCTCGCCGCTGGTGGTCGGTCAGGGGAAAAATGAAAATTTCGTCGCCTCCGACATCCCGGCCATGCTCTCCCACACCCGCGAGATGATTTTCCTCGAAGACGGTGAGATGGTGGTCTTTACCGGCGGCACCATGGAATTCACCGACCTGGTCGGCAATCCCGTCAGCAAATCCCCGAAGACCATCACCTGGAGCCCGCTGATGGCGGAAAAGGGCGGCTACAAGCACTTCATGCTCAAGGAGATCTACGAGCAGCCGCGGGCCATCGCCGACACCCTGGCCGGGCGTCTGCGCGAAGAAGAGGGGGATGTCTATCTCGAGGATCTGAACCTGACCGATGCCGAGCTGCAGTCGCTGGAGAAGATTTTCATCGTCGCCTGCGGCACCTCCTGGCATGCCGGCCTGGTCGGCAAGTTCATGATCGAAAAGCACTGCCGGGTGCCGGTCGAAGTCGACATCGCCAGCGAATTCCGCTACCGCGACCCGATCGTCGGCGCAAACACCCTGACCCTGCTGATCAGCCAGAGCGGGGAAACCGCCGACACCCTGGCCGCCCTGCGCGAGGCCAAAGGCAAGGGTGGCCGGGTGGTTTCGATCTGCAACGTGGTCGAATCGTCGATCCCCCGCGAATGCGACGGCGTCATCTACACCCACGCCGGCCCGGAAATCGGGGTCGCCTCGACCAAGGCCTTCAC
>NZ_JBFHGD010000201.1:0-6039 GCF_041583255.1 Trichloromonas sp.
CGCGACAAGGTCGGCTTCAGCATTCAGGGAGATGAAGCCAACTACGTGAATGGCACCGGCGGCATCATCGAGCGCAACGCCATGCGTTATTTCCTCGCACTGAAGGCCCATCTCGACACCATCGGCCTGGCTGAGAATGAACAACTTGAAGCCCGGCTGCATGCCTGGTACGACATGACGGCCAGGTATCCGCAGCAACTTTATGAAATGGACAAGGACGAGTACCTGGGTACCAAGAGGCGGGAATGGGTCCAGCAGAGGCAACTACAAGAGGGGGTGAGCCAAAGAGCCCTTGCCCCGGCCCATCGGGGCTGACTCCACGAAGACGGCAAATCCCCTGTCCCTACCGCCCATGCGGTATCGCTGAGAAACTGGAGACAGCTTAGCCTTAACCGAGAAAATCAGTCCTTCCTTCCCTGCCCCCCCCTTCGATACCCTTCTGAGCACTGGCAAAAACGACCCACGAGGCTATACTGTACCGGAAGAAAAGGGATACCGTCACTCGTTACCCCAGCGCGAAAGGTCGCATATATGCCAGACATCGACTCCTTCTGTTCTAAAGTCTCCCCCCACCTGCTGAGCCTCCTGAGAATTATCGTCGCCTTTCTCTTCATGCAGCACGGCGCACAGAAGCTTTTCGGCTTCCCGGCCGCTCCGGGCACGGTCACGGTCGAGCTGTTGTCCCTGATCGGATTGGCCGGGGTGCTGGAATTCTTCGGCGGCCTGCTGATACTCGTCGGCCTGCTTACCCGACCGATCGCGTTCCTGCTGTCGGGACAAATGGCGGTAGCCTACTTTATGGCGCATGCCCCCCAGGGCTTCTGGCCGGTGGTGAATAAAGGGGAACTGGCCGTTCTTTATTGCTTTATGTTTCTCTACCTGGCCGCGGCGGGCGCAGGGCCGTGGAGCATCGACCAGCTACGCCGAAAACTTACCTGATCACGCTGCGGTTCCGACAGCCCATGCCGGGAGCCTGCACGCCTGTCCGGCTCAATCTGCAAGCGCTGCTGCGGGAGGAATGCAGAATCTGCAAAGGGGGGCTCATGTTCAAAACGGAAGGCAGAGGCAGAAAACTCTTTTTCATTGGCCTGTTGACGCTGGCCCTGGTCGCCGTCAGCGCCGCCTGCCTTCACTCTCTGGAAGAGATCCATTACCTGAAGTCTTTCTTCCCCCGCCGCTTCACCGTACAAGAGGCCTTCTACGCCAGCGCGATCGAGTTGATCAAGCTTACCATCCTGGCCCTTCCGCTGGCGCTGATCATAGCTGTCTGCATAGCCTTTTTGAGACGTGCTGAACATTGAGCGATCTTCCCGAAATCACCGCGGGGGGAATTTAACGCCCCGGCAGTAAACTGAGTCGTTTCATGCTCCGCCGAGCCCCGGCCGAACGTGCCCCAAAAGGAAAGCTGCCATCATACCCTCGTTCACCGCCATCCCCCACGGCCGCTACCTGGCGCTGCTGCTGCTCCCCTTTCTGGCCGAGTGCGCCTACCTCGCCTTCGACGTTTTCGCCCGCAAGGGCTGGCTGCTGGAAAACGTGCTGGTGGTGGCCGAAATTTTTGGCGGGGAACTGGGAATCGCCTACCTGGGGACCCAGGGAGACGTTTGGGATGCGCATAAAGACATGGGGCTTGCCAGCCTCGGCGCGTTGATTGCGATGCTCCTGACTCTGGCGCTGAACCACATCATCCAGCGGGATTTCGCTCGGGAATGGGCGAACAGCCTGCGCATCAAAGGCACCCTGCCGCTGGGCGAAGATGAGATCATCCGGCTCTGGCGCAAGAAGCAGAACGGCCAGCACAAACCGCCCTCCAGCAAGGCGTAAATCCCGCGAAAACGATACCTGGAGACCTCGGAACCCCGTACTTAATGGAGCACAATCAGGTTGTCGCCATGGTTTTCGCGAGGGAGCAAGTTTTCCATGAACGACGTGAACTGGGGCGCCGGCAACGGCCGCGCGAAGAGGAAACCCTGCACTTCGTTGCACCCGAGTTCCCGCAGAAAGTCGTAGTGTTCCTTGCGCTCCACCCCTTCGGCAATGACCTTGAGCCCCAGGCTGTGGGCCATGATGACGATGGCCCTGGTAATCGCCGCATTGTGCGAATCAGCCGGCAATTCGCAGATGAACGAGCGGTCGATTTTTAGCACGTCGATGGGAAACGACCTGAGATAACTCAGGGACGAATAGCCCTTGCCGAAATCATCAATGGCCAGCTGCAACCCGAGCGACTTGAGGTCGTTGAGGATATCGAGGCACGTCCCCGAAGTATCCATCAGCATGCTTTCGGTCAACTCGATCTGCAGGAACCGGGGGTCGATATTGGTGGCCACCAGCACGTCGGCAATATTGGCCACCATGTTCGGATGTATGAACTGGTAACCCGACAGGTTGATGCTGATAACCCCCATCGCCAGCCCCATTTTGTCCCAGATCGCCATGTTCCGACAAACCTGCTGCAGCACGCTGTGGCCGAGCTGAACAATCAGGCCGCTCTCTTCGGCCACCGGGATGAAGTCGGCGGGGTAGATCATCCCCTTTTCGGGGTGCTCCCAGCGAACCAGGGCTTCGGCGCCGGTCAGGGTTTTGGTCAGGGTATCGAACTTCGGCTGGAAGTGGACGACGAACTGCTCCTGCTCCAGCGCCACCCGCAGATCGTTCTCGAGGGCCAGGCGGTTGAGGGCGGTGGCATTCAACGACGAATTGTAGAATTGATAGGTATTCTTCCCTTTTTCCTTGGCGTGATACATCGCCGTATCGGCATGCTTGAGCAGGCTCGCCACGTCGCTGCCGTCCTCAGGGAAGAGGCTGATGCCGATACTGGTCGTTACCGTGAGGGAATAGCCCTGCACCGATATCGGCTGGCGGATCGCCTGAATGAGGCGATGGGCCACCCGGCCCGACTGCTGGGGATAGGTCAGGCCGGTGAGAAAGACCACGAATTCATCCCCGCCCAGGCGCGAGATGCAGGCCGGCTCACTGTTGTTGATCCGTGACACGGTGTCGCAGGTGCGCAGACAGTGCTTGATCCGTTCGGCAACGGCGATAAGCAGATCGTCGCCAATGTGGTGGCCGAGGGTATCGTTGATGCGCTTGAAGCGGTCGAGATCGAGAAACAGCAGGGCCACCGCCGAATTGGTGCTGGCGGCCTCCTTTACGGCGGCATCGAACTGGTCGATCAGCATGCGGCGGTTCGGCAATCCGGTCAGGTTGTCGAAATAGGCCAGTCGATGCGCCTCGTCGGCCATCTGCTTGAGGTCGCTGGTGCGCTGGGCGACCTCCTCCTCAAGCAGCGAAGTATGCTCGGCGAGGCGACGGTCCCGCAGTTCCACCTGGCAAAGCATGTCGTTGAACATCCGTGCCAGCATGGCCAGTTCGTCATTGCCTGAAACAGGAACCCGCAAGGAGTAATCCTGGCAGGACGACACCTCTTCCATGGTTCGGGCCAGATTGCCGATCGGCCTGGCAAGGTAGGCCTGCAGCCGCAGTGCCAGCAGCAGCGACAGGATCAGCATGGAGCTGATGACGCCTGCGGCGAAGGCGATATCCTCGACCATCACCGCATACCCCCTGGACAGGTCGGCGGTCAGCCCCAAAAAGCCAACCGTCCGCCCTTCGAAATCCACCGGCCGGGCAATCTCGACGGTTCGGGAAGACCAGTCGACCGTCGTTTCCGCCACCAGCGCGGCGTCTTCCCCGGCCCCCGTCTTGTCCGGGGCGGCAACCGCGCCTTCGGCAGAAGCCTCAGGGTAGCAAGCCAGCAGACGGCCGTCGGCCGCAAGTATCCGGGCGGCGGAAATCTCGGGATGAGCGCGCAGCAGGCGAAGGTCCTGCCCAAGAGTGGCGGCATCCTGTGCAGCCAGGGCCTGGCCGCTGTGGTCGGCGAGCATCTGCGAGAGTTCGCAGAGACTGGCAACGCTGGTGCTGCGATACTCCCGCCACTCGCGGTAGGAGATGTAACCGACGCAGACCAGGGCCGTCAGCAACGCGGTCAACACGGTGAAAAGCTGCACCTTGTGTTTCAGCGACAGTCCTCGCATGGCCATTACTGCCCCTTTCGCCCGGCGCAGGTGGTGAAAAAACGGGCCCATCCCGCCCAAAGCACGTAACCGGGGTGCAAGCCAAAGCGCCATGAAACCACGCTCGCCCTCTCCCGGCGGCCCATAACCACCCGATCGCTGTTGCATAGGTACAAAATCATTCGCATTCAAGGCCTTGCCAACAGATTAAACCTATGCTCGCAAGCAATAAACATTCCACCACGTTCAGGCACAACGGACTGGACTTGGCTTTCAGCTTGGGTTATTTTAACGCGTTCGCGAATCCATATCGTTCAAGCAGAATCAAACGTTAAACCAAACCCAGGAAATGCCCGATGCAGAAAACGCTCATCACCGCCGTATCGATCATGGTTGCCGGCATGGCACTGATATTTTTCGTTCACTCGTCCAACAACCGCTTTTCCCTGCTCACTGCCGCCGACGGCCAGACCTACCAGGTAGACAAGCGCAGCGGCCGCACCTGGCTCATCGACGGCAAGAATAAAATCCCCGTCGAAGACCCCGATGCGCCCCGCCCGCTGCTCGAAGAATTCGAGATGGCCGCCAAGGATCTGGAAAAACTCAGCGTCGAAGCGCGACTGAGCAAGGGGACCTTTCTCGGCAAGGTCTACAACGGCAGCAATATTCCGCTGACCCGTGTGGTGCTGAGGGTGACGGCCAAAGAACCGGACGGTTCTTTGCGCTGGACCCGCGACTTTACCGAGGGGATGTTCGTCAAGCCGATGACCACCGGGCGCTTCGCTATGAGCGTTACCGATGGCGATGACCTGGGCGAAGTCACCTGGACCGTGGCCAAGGCCTTCACCCGCCCGCTGACCGACAAGTCACTGGCAAGACGCTGAAATTAGTCTATCGGGACGCTGAAATTGTCCCGCCTGCTCTTTATTCATTTTCTGGAGAAAACCCATGAGCCTCCTGTTCACCCTGGCCGGACTGGCCCTCGTCTGCGCCCTGACGTTTTTTTCCGCCCAGCTGCAGCTCAGCCCCGCCATGAACAGCCAACTCCAGTTGGCCACCGTTGCCCTGCTGGCCCTGGCCGCCCTGCTGCAACTGATCGGCCTGCTGCGCCGCAAGCCCGCTGCGGCTGAAGCGCCCCCCGTCCCGATCGCCAAGGCGGCTCCGGCCGTGACCCAGCCCCCGGCGGAAAGCGTGGCCCAGGCCCAGGTGGTGCAGTTTCTCGCCCGCCTGCAGGAAAAAGGACGGCTGGTCGACTTCGCCATGGACGACATCACCCCCTACTCCAATGAAGAGATTGGTGCCGGCGCCCGGGTGGTGCATCAAGGCTGCCGCGAGGTACTGAAAGAACTGTTCGAGATCCAGGCCGTCCATCTCGGCGACGAAGGGGAAACCCTCAGCCTCGCCGCCGATTTCGACGCCCGCGCCTACCGGCTGGTCGGCAAAGTGCCGGAGCAGCCCCCCTTCACCGGCACCGTTCTACACCGCGGCTGGAAAACCAGCAAGGTAGCCCTGCCCCGCCTGACCGACACCGCCCGCGAAGTGATCGCCCCGGCCGAAGTGGAAATCGGTTGAGCCAGCCCTGGAGTTTCTGACTATGGAAAAGCGCTACGCCCTGGGCATCGACCTCGGCACCTCCAACTCGGCCCTGGCCTGGTGCAGAGCTTCGGAGCCGGGCTCGCCGCAAGTGCTGCCGATCCCTCAACTGCTGTCGTTCCAGGCGACCGGCGAGAAAGAAAGCCTCGCATCAAACCTCTACCTGCCGCTGGAGCAGGAGCAAAACAGTGCCTCGGCCCGCCTCCCCTGGGAAAGCGACAACCGCGCCGACGGCATCGTCGGCGAGTTCGCCCGCGCCCACGGGGCGCTGCTGCCGGAGCGGCTGGTGACCTCGGCCAAATCCTGGCTGTGCAACGCCCTGATCAATCCCGAAGAGCCGCTGCTCCCCTGGAAATCGGACCTGGGCGAGCGCAAAATCTCGCCATTCGCCGCCTCCAGGCGCTACCTCGAGCATCTGCGCCAGGCCTTC
>NZ_JBFHGD010000202.1:0-6013 GCF_041583255.1 Trichloromonas sp.
GGCGCCCCTTTCGACCCCGCCCACCTGACCCGGCAACTGGGGGATGCTCCCCGCGAGGCGGAAACCAACGGCGAAGCCCGGGTCGAACTCGGCGGTAGTCCCTACACCTTGACAAAAGCCTTTTTCGACGATCTGGATACACATTCCACTGGCGAAACCATCGCCGGACTCAAATCGGCCCTGCTGGTCATGCACTCGCCACGCGACCTGATCGTCGGCATCGACAACGCCGCCCAAATCTATCAGGCCGCCCGTCACCCGAAGAGCTTCATCTCCCTCGACCCCGCCGACCATCTTCTGTCCCGCAAGGAAGACGCCCGCTACGCCGGCGAGATGATCGCCGCCTGGGTCCGCCGCTACCTCGACACGGCCCCGGAGATCGAAAGCCCCCTCGAGATCATCGACAACCGGGTCACCGCCCGCACCGGGTCGGAGGGGTTTTTCACCGACCTGTTCGTCAATGGTCACGCCCTGGTCGCCGACGAACCCGTTTCCTATGGCGGCACCAACCGCGGCCCCTCCCCCTACGACTACCTGCTCGCCGCCCTCGGCGCCTGCACCAGCATGACGGTGCAGATGTACGCCCGGCGCAAGGAATGGCCGCTGCAGGACGCCCTGGTCCGTCTGCGCCACACCAAGATCCACGCCAAAGACTGCGCGCACTGCGAAGACCAGACCGGCAAGATCGACCGCTTCGAGCGTGAATTGGAACTGATCGGCGAGCTGAGCGACGAACAGCGGCAGTAGCTGCTGGAGATTGCCGAGAAGTGCCCGGTGCACCGGACCTTACATGCTGACGTGGTAGTGGAAACGGTACTCAAAAAAGAGGTTTCAAGTGGCTCTTGAATATCTGAGCTTGAGTCCATTTTTGTCTGACTCGGACTAAAAACGAAGTGTCTGTCAGAGGTTCTTCGGGCGCATCAATCCACGTTCCTTGACTTGAACCACTCCCCTCGGGTATAAATGAAGTTGACATTTCATTAGGAGACCAATTTGCCCTTCATCCGTCTGCATCGCTTTTTCGCCGCTCTACTGGTGCTGGCTTACCTGCTCGTCGGTAGCGGGTTGGCCCGTGCTGTCGTCTGGTGCGTCGATGAAAGCGGTCATAGCCACGTTGAATTCAACCCGGCCGGCAACTGCCAGCTCGCCTGTGAATCCGACAACGACCAGACTGAAGACCCCGGGCTTCCGGGACTGAATTCGAATACGCCGGAACAAAACTGTCAAGACGTCGCCTTGCTTTCCAGCCAGGCCAAGGATTCGCGACTGTCCAAATTGACGCCGCCCTCCTCCACGGCTCTGGACATCCCCCTGCCGACCGTACGCACCCTCGCCGGCACCCTGCTTCACACCTCGACACCCCGCTTTACCCTACTGCCACCAATCACGGCCCTCGCTTCACTTAAGACCGTTGTCCTGCTGACTTAAGCTCCCCCTCCGATTCCCGCTGAAAGAACCCCCTGTCAAAAACAGGGATAAATACGTCTTATTCATCCGTAACAGGAGTCACCATCCATGCCACGCATGCTTTTTATCTGCGTCTGGGCGCTATGTCTATTTGCCCTGAACCCGCAGGCCCACGCCGAAATGTCGTCGGCGACCGAAGTCGGCACGCCGCTTTCCCTCGACCGTGCCCTGGCTCTGGCCCTGGCGCACAACCCCGAAGTGGATGCCACTGCCGCAGAGATTCGCGCCTATGAGGCCGACGCGCTGCAGGCCGGACTGCGCCCCAACCCGGTCCTTGACCTGGAGCTTGAGAATCTGGCCGGCAGCGGCGAATTTTCGGGTACCGACGCCACTGAGGCGACCCTGATGCTGAGCCAGGCCATTGAGCTGGGCGGCAAACGGGAACATCGCCGCCGGGCCGCCGAGGCTGAAACGGCCCTGGCCCAGAGTCGCAGCGAAATCACCCGCACCGAACTGCGCGCCCGCACCACCCGCCAGTTCATTGCCGTCCTGAGCGCCCAACAGCGGCTGCAGCTGGCCGATGACCTGGTCACCCTGGCCCGGCGGGCCTTGAGCACGGTGGAAGAACGCATCGAGGCGGGCAAGGCCCCGGCCACGGAAAAACTTAGAGCCCGCATCCTGGTGGCCGAACTTGAAATCGCCCGGACCCGGGAAACGCACACTCTGGCGGCCGAACGGCAAAGCCTCGCCGCCCTGCTCGGCGGGCAGCTCAAAGTCGCTGCAGTCGCCGGCGAACTGACCCGACTGCCGCACCTCCCCCCGCTGACCGAACTGGAGCCGCTGCTCGAGCAAAGCCCGCAGTTGGCCCAGTGGGACGCCCAACGGCAGCAGCGGGAGCGGACCCTCGCCCTTACGGAATCCCGCCGCATTCCCGACCTTGAAGTGGGGGTCGGCATCCGTTACTTCAACGACAGTGAAGATAACGCGCTGGTCGCCGGCCTGAGCATCCCCCTGCCCCTGTTCGACCGCAACCAGGGCGCGGTGGCCGCCGCCCGCAGCCGCGCCG
Source organism: Trichloromonas sp. (assembly GCF_041583255.1). Classification (NCBI taxonomy): domain Bacteria; kingdom Pseudomonadati; phylum Thermodesulfobacteriota; class Desulfuromonadia; order Desulfuromonadales; family Trichloromonadaceae; genus Trichloromonas; species Trichloromonas sp. The sequence goes on from NZ_JBFHGD010000202.1 coordinate 2,474, forward strand.
ACCAGGTCCGCGCCGAGCAGCGCAATGCCACCCTGCAGGCCCGCGCCGCCCTGACCACCGCCTGGCAGCAGATGAACGCCGCCCACGAAGAGGCTGAGGCACTCCGGGACCAGGTGCTGCCGGCCGCCGAAGAAGCCCTGGCCGCCGCCGAATACGGCTACCGCGCCGGCAAGTTTCCCCTGCTCGACGTGCTCGACGCCCAGCGCACCCTGATTGAGATGCGCCAGGGACATCTGGCGGCACTGGCCGGCTTTCACCAGGCGGTTGCCGAGCTGGAGCGCCTGCTCGGTCGGCCGCTTCCCGGCCTGGCCTTCAACTCAAACGAAACCAAGGAGAACACTCCGTCATGACATATTTAAAGCACATCCGTTGGGCGGTCCCGACATTGGTTATCCTCGCCCTGGCCCTGGGAGTCTGTGCCTTCACCGGCGCCGGGACTCCGGCCGCCACGGCCGCCACCGATCCCCATGCGGGACATGACCACGCCAAAGTCGAGAAGAAAAAGGTCGATCCCCACGCCGGCCACGACCACGCTCCCGCCAAGGCCGATCTCGACGATCTGTTCGCCGACGAGGAGGAGCACGATGAGCATGCCGGGCACGGCCACGCCGAGACCAAAGTAGATGACCACGACGACCACGAAGGACACGATCATGGTCATGTTGATGGAGACTGCCCCGAACACGGCATCCCCGAAGCCGAGGACGCACTCTGCCAGCCCCAGCTGATGGATGGGCTACAGCCGGGACAGGGGCTCAAGGTCCGGCTGGCCGCGACGGATGCCGCCGAGCGGGTCGGCATCACCGCCAGCCACCCGCTGGTGGCTACCGACCGGGGCAACCCTCTGCCCGGCCAGGTGGTCTTTAACCGCAATAAACTGGCACGCCTGTCGACCCTGGTTCCGGGCGTGGTAAAACAGGTGCACGCCGAACTCGGCGCCAAGGTCAAACAAGGCCAAGTGCTGGCCGAGGTCGCCACCCCGGAGATCGCCTCCCTGCGCGCCTCGCTGCAGTCGGCACAAAGCCGCAGCGCTCTGGCCGAAGAGGTTTACCTGAGAGAAAAGGATCTGCTCGCTCGCGGCATCAGTTCGCGGCAGGAGTTTCAGCAGGCCGAGGCCGAGCAGAGCCAGGCGCTAAGCGCCGTCGCCCAGCTTCGCCAGCAGCTGCTGGACTACGGGATTTCCCGCCAGGACCTGCAGGCGGCCGGTTCATCCCTGCCGATCCGCGCCCCCTTCACCGGCACCCTGGTGGAACGCAGCGCCGTCACCGGCGAAGCGGTCAGTGCCGGGGCGGCCCTCTTCACCATCGCCGACCTCGACACCCTGTGGATCGAACTGTCGGTCCCGGAAAGTCGCCTGCTCGAGGTCCATTCCGGCGCCGCGGTCAGCGCCACCTTTTCGGGCCTGCCCGGGCGCTCCTTTGCCGGCACGGTCTTCTGGGTCGCCCCGGCCCTCGACGAAAAAACCCGTCAGCTCAAGGCGCTGGCCGAAATTTCCAACGAAAGCGGCCTGCTCAAAGGGGGACTGTTCGGCGAGGTGCGGCTGGTTAACGAGCTGAAAGGGCAAGCCCTGGCGGTCCCAAGCGATGCCCTGCAGATCATCGACGGCGCCTCCTACGTCTTCGTCGCCCTGGAGCGGGACCTGTTCGAACTGCGCCGGGTCGAGTCCGGCCGCCGGGATAACGGATCGGTGATCATCACCAGCGGACTGTCCGCCGATGACCGAGTGGTCAGCGGCCAGGGCTTCGCCCTCAAGTCGGAAATCCTCAAGTCGCGCCTCGGCGCCTCCTGCGCCGACCACTGATGGCGGCGTCATCCGTTTGCCTTAACATCAACGGCAGTTATGGCCACAGAGGCACGGAGACACAGAGAAAATCTTTAAAATATTCAAGATATCGGAGACTTACCAAGTCACCCGAAGGAAGAAGCCACAAAAACCAGCCCCACGGACATAAGTTTATCGTTTTCAAAAAGAAAACATCTCTGTACCTCTGTGTCTCCGTGGCCAATATTTTTTATTTTATGGAGATTCCTGAATGCTGGAACGTCTGATCGATATAACTCTGAAAAACCGCCTGCTGGTGGTGCTGCTCTTTGCGGTGGCCGTCGCGACCGGGGTCTGGGCGCTGACCCGGCTGCCGATCGACGCCTTTCCCGACACCACCCCGGTGCAGGTGCAGATCAACACCGTCGCCCCTAACCTGGGACCAGAGGAGATCGAAAAACAGCTCACCCTGCCGGTGGAACTGGCGGTCTCCGGCCTGCCGGGGCTGGAAAACGTGCGCTCGATCTCAAAATTCGGCCTTTCCCAGGTGGTCGCGACCTTCACCGACGCCATGCCGATCTACGATTCGCGCCAGCTGATCATGGAGCGGCTGGCCAGCGTTGAGCTCCCCGCGGGGATCGAGCGGCCGGAGCTGGGTCCGATCTCCACCGGCCTCGGCGAGGTCTTTCACTACGTACTGCGCTCCAACAACCCGGAGCGCACCCTCGATGAGCTGCGGGTGCTGCATGACTGGGTGGTCAAACCCGAACTGCGCAAGGCAGCCGGGGTCGCCGAGGTCAATTCCTGGGGCGGGCTGGAACGGCAGTATCACGTCATCGTCACCCCCGAAGCGCTGATCAAGTACAACCTGACCTTCGACGATATCTTCACCACCCTGCAGGAGAACAACGCCAACGTCGGCGGCGGCCAGGTCACCTCCGGCGGCCAGACCCTGCTGGTGCATGGCATCGGCCGGGTGGCCAATCCGGCAGAAATCGGCAGCATCGTCATCGCCGCCTACCAGGGGGTGCCGGTGCGTATCCGCGATGTCGCCGAAGTGCGCATCGGCCACGAGTTGCGGCGCGGCGCCGTCTCGGCCCAGGGCAAGGGGGAAGTGGTGCTCGGCCTCGGCTTCATGCTGATGGGGGAAAACAGCCGTACCGTCACCACCGCCCTGAAGGAGCGGCTTGAAGCGGTACGCAGCGCCCTGCCGGCCGACGTGATTATCGAACCGGTCTACGACCGCACCGAGCTGGTCGAGCAGGTCATCGACACGGTCAAGCACAACCTGATCGCCGGGGCGATCCTGGTCATCGTCGTCCTCTTTCTGCTGCTCGGCAACCTGCGCGCCGGCCTGCTGGTCGCCGCCGCCATCCCCATCGCGGTTCTCTTCGCGGTGCTCGGCATGCATGAAATGGCCATCGCCGCCAGCCTGCTCTCGCTGGGCGCCATCGACTTCGGCATCCTGGTCGACGGCTCGGTGGTGATGACCGAGGCCAACCTGCGCCGGCTGACCCAGCGTCAACTCGAACTCGGGAGGCCGCTGACCGGCGAGGAACGGCTGGCCAGTATCGCCGCCTCAAGCAAGGAAGTGGTGCGTCCCATCGTCTTCGGCATGGGGATCATCATCCTGGTTTTTTTGCCGGTACTGACGCTGCAGGGGGTGGAAGGGAAGATGTTCAAGCCGATGGCCTGGACTTTCATCTTCGCCATGGTCGGGGCGCTGCTGGTGGCGATCTTTCTCAACCCGATCCTCTCCTGGCGCTTTCTGCCGAATA
>NZ_JBFHGD010000203.1:0-6013 GCF_041583255.1 Trichloromonas sp.
CTCGGTGGACGTGATGTTCAAATCGGCTAGCGAAGTGTTCGGGGCAAATTTGTTGGGAGTTGTCTTGACCGGCATGGGTAACGATGGCGCTTTGGGGGTAGAGGCTATCAAAGAACACGGCGGTCAGGTTCTTGCCGAGAGCGAAGAAACCAGCGTCGTCTTTGGCATGCCGAAAGAGGCTATTGCCACCGGGAAAGTCGACAAGATCCTGCCTCTGCCACGGATTGCCGCAGAAATAATCAGTCGATGCGGGTTTTGACAGGCCAGGGAATCGTTAATCTATTATTTTCGGGAGCGGTTGAATGTCTGAGCTGAACGAAGAGAAAAATTCAGCCAAACGTGCTGAGGAATTTCTTCAGATTTTTAAAAAAGGAGCGGAGTTCACCCAGGAACTCTTGAAGGAAAATGAGCGCCTTCGATATCAACTGTTGCGGGGGAACGAACCGCCTGACAACAATGGGACAGCGGCCACCGACACTGCGGAAATGGCGGTGCTGCAAAATAAAATCAATGCCCTTGAAAAAGAAAAGCTGGAGATTCTTGGCCGGGTCAAGGAAGTCGAAGAAGAGAATTTCGATTTTGCCAACCGGTATGTCGTTATCGAGTCCGAGAACAACATGCTGGCCAACCTTTACATTGCCTCGTACCAGCTTCATTCAACTCTGGATTTCCGCGAAGTCATTCAGGTTATCACTGAAATCATCATCAACCTGATTGGTGCCGAAGAGTTCGCCATCCTGCTTCTTGATGAAAAAATCGGACAATTTCAGATTGTTGCACATGAAGGTATCGATCCGGAGCATCTTGCTGAGGTTGAAATTGGCAAAGGTGTCATCGGAAATGTCGGCGATACCGGAGAAAGCTACTTCATCGATGACCTGGAATCGTATTCCCCAGAATACGATCATCCGATGGTCTGTATTCCGCTAAAAATCAAGGACCATGTTATCGGCGTTATTGTCATCTACAAACTGCTTGAACAGAAAAGTCGATTCGCCGATGTTGATTATGAACTTTTCACCCTTCTTGCCGGACATGCCGCGACGGCAATTTTCTCCTCTCGTCTCTACTCGGATTCAGAGAGGAAGCTATCGACGATCCAGGGATTTATTGATCTGCTCACCAAGTAGATCGCAGAAAGGGCTGATTCGGTGGAGATAAAAAAGATTCTTGTAGTTGATGATTCCCCGACCATGCGGCAGTTACTGGTTTTTGCCCTGAAACGTTTGCGTGGTGTGCTTATCTCGGAAGCAGCGAATGGCGTTGAAGGGCTGAAAAAGCTGACCAGCGATAAATATGACCTCATCTTTACCGATATCAACATGCCGGTCATGGATGGGCTTAAGCTGGTCAGCCTGGTGCGCAAGGACCCAAACCAGTGTGCCATTCCTATCGTAGTGATTACCACCGAGGGGGCAGAAGAGGATCGCAATAGGGCTTTTGCTCTTGGCGCAAACGAATATATCACCAAGCCAGTGCAATCGACCCAGGTCCTCAACGCTGCCAGGCGACTGCTTGAAATAAAATAATTTCAAATATCTGGCGCATTGGTCTGTTTAGATGTACATTTGTGCGTTGCGGGGTTGACAATTCCCGTGTGGGTTATGTTAAATAGTGCATTCAAAAATGACAGACCGAATCGATCGGTTAAATCTAGGAGGCTCATTTGGCTAAAGAAGAAGCAATTGAAGTAGAAGGGGAGGTTATCGAACCCCTTCCTAACGCCATGTTCCGGGTGAAACTGGATAATGGTCATATCGTTCTGGCTCATATCTCCGGGAAGATGCGTAAATTCTACATCCGCATTCTGCCTGGCGACCGTGTCACGGTGGAGCTTTCCCCCTACGACCTGACCCGTGGGCGGATAACCTACCGCGAAAAATGACCTGAATCTCCGCATTCGGGTTGCCTCCTCTTAATCGAGCGCACATGAGCGTAGCGATTTAACAGGGGCGGCCGCCTGATCGTTATTCTGATTCGTGACGAGATACCGGCAACTGCCGGTATTCATGTTTCTGACAGTAGCCGTGCGGCTACGGAGGATGTATGCAAGATCGTTATGAGGCCGGCGCCATTGAGCAGAAATGGCAGCAGTTCTGGGAACAGAACAAATCGTTCAAGGCAGCCGAAATCCCCGGCAAGAAAAAATATTACCTTCTTGAGATGTTTCCGTATCCGTCGGGACGGATTCACATGGGCCACGTCCGCAATTATTCCATCGGCGATGTGGTGGCGCGCTTCAAACGGTTACAGGGGTATAACGTGCTGCATCCGATGGGCTGGGACGCGTTCGGCATGCCGGCGGAAAATGCTGCCATCAAGCACGGTACCCATCCGGCCAAGTGGACCTACGAAAACATCGCCAGCATGAAGGTCCAGTTGAAAAAGATGGGCCTTTCCTATGACTGGGACCGTGAACTGGCCACCTGCAACGCCGACTATTACCGATGGGAGCAATTGATTTTCCTGCGGATGCTCGAAAAGGGTCTGGCCTACAAAAAAAGCTCTTCGGTCAACTGGTGTCCTGACTGCCAGACCGTTCTGGCCAACGAACAGGTGGAGGATGGCTGCTGCTGGCGCTGTGATTCGGAGGTGGTGCCGAAAGAACTTGAGCAGTGGTTCTTCCGTATAACCAACTACGCACAGGAACTGCTGGACGAGACCTATAATCTTTCCGGATGGCCGGAACCGGTGCTGATGATGCAGCGCAACTGGATCGGCCGCAGCACCGGCTGCGAAATAGATTTTCCGCTCGAAGGCACCGACAAGGGCATCCGGGTTTTCACCACCCGTCAGGACACCCTCTACGGCGCAACCTTCATGAGTCTGGCCCCGGAGCATCCCATGGCTCTTGAGTTGGCCAGCGCAGAGCAGCGTTCTGCCGTGCAGGCGTTTATCGCCAAGGTAAAGAAGCAGGACAAGATCAGGCGCACCAGTGATGACCAGGAGAAAGAAGGGGTCTTCACCGGCTCCTATTGCCTGAATCCGGTCACCGGCGTTCGGATGCCAATCTTTCTCGCCAACTTCGTACTGATGGATTACGGCACTGGGGCCGTCATGGCGGTTCCGACCCACGATCAGCGTGACTTCGAATTTGCCCGCAAGTACCGGCTTCCCCTTGTGGTGGTCATTCAGCCTGAAGGCGAAAAGCTCACCCCGGAGACCATGCCGGAGGCCTGGACCGGCCCGGGAGTCATGGTGAATTCGGCTGAATTCGACGGACTGTCGAATGAAGAGGCCAAGGAGAAGATCGCCGAATCCCTGGTGGCCAAGGGGATTGGCGACAAGACCGTCAACTATCGCCTGCGCGACTGGGGGGTCTCCCGTCAGCGTTACTGGGGCACGCCGATTCCTGTGCTCTACTGCGACCAGTGCGGAACGGTGCCGGTCCCCGAGAAAGACCTTCCGGTGGTACTGCCGACCGATGTCGAATTTACCGGGGAGGGGGGCAGTCCCCTGGCCCTGTGCGAGGCATTTGTCAACACCACCTGTCCGGTCTGCGGCGGCGCAGCCCGGCGTGAAACCGACACCTTCGATACCTTTGTCGAAAGCTCCTGGTATTTCGCCCGTTATGCCTGCCCTGGGTACGCCGAGGCTCCTGTTGATGCTGAGGCGGTTAAGTACTGGCTCCCCATCGACCAGTATATCGGCGGGATTGAGCATGCGGTCATGCACCTGCTGTACGCCCGTTTTTTCACCAAGGTGATGCGCGACCTGGGAATGATGGCTATCGACGAACCTTTCACCAATCTGCTGACCCAGGGAATGGTCTGCATGGAAACCCGTTCCTGCCCGGAACATGGCTGGCTTTATCCAGAAGAGGTGGTCGACGGCAAGTGCAGTCGCTGCAGCGCAGAGGCTGCGGTCGGGCGCAACGAAAAGATGAGCAAGTCAAAAAAGAACGTCATTGATCCCGACCATCTGATCAAGCGTTATGGTGCCGACACGGCGCGGCTCTTTTCCCTCTTTGCCGCCCCCCCGGAAAAGGACCTCGAGTGGAACGAGCAGGGGGTCGAAGGCTGCTACCGTTTTATCAGCCGGGTCTGGCGTGCGGTTCATGACAACCTCGAACTGATCCAGGGGATAACGGCAGGAGAACCGTCTGACGGTCCCGGCCGCGACCTGCGCAGAATCACCCATCGAACCATCAAGAAAGTCACCGAGGACATCGACGGCCGGTTCCATTTCAATACGGCTATCGCTGCGGTCATGGAACTGGTCAATGCCATTTACACCTTCGAGCCGAAGAAGGAGCATCCATCGGTTCTGCGGGAAGCCCTGGAAACCACTGTCCGCCTGCTGACCCCCTTTGTCCCGCATGTGGCTGAGGAGTTATGGAACTGCCTTGGGCACCAGCAGAGCATCGAATCCTGCGGCTGGCCGACCTGGAATCCCGACGCGCTGATTGAAGACGAAATCTCCATTGTGATTCAGGTCAATGGCAAGGTCAGGGGGAAGGTGGTTGTCGCTGCGGATGCCGTGGAAGACGCTATTCGGGAAGCGGCGCTGGCCGAGTCCAATGTGGCCAGATTTATTGCGGATAAAAACCTGCGCAAGGTGATCATCGTCCCCGGGCGGCTGGTCAATATCGTGGTGTCCTGATGAAGAATCTCTTGACGTTGTTGCTGCTGCCCCTGGTGTTGTTCGGTTGTGGCTATACCCCTGTCGCCCTTGGACCCGGTATCGGAGTAAAAACTCTGTTCATCGAACCCCTGGACAACCGGACTGCCGAGCCTTTTCTTGAAAGTCTGCTGACCAACAGCCTGATCGAGCGATTTGGCAGAGACAGCCGACTTACCCTGGTGAAGCATCGAGAGGATGCCGAAGCCATCCTGAACGGTACTATCAGTTCGTACAACCGCAAGGCGATCTCCTATAACCGGACGGACGATATTCGCGAGTACCGTTCCACAATGCGGATCAACGCCACACTGCGGCGGGTAACCGATGGCAAAATCCTCTGGAAGGACAGCGTCTCCTGGACCGAGGAGTCGATGAACAACGAGGACAGATCTGTGCAGGCGGATAACGAAACCATCGCGATCCAGAGCATATCCGAACGGGTGGCCGAGCAGCTTTATCATCGGCTGAATGAAAATTTCTAGGTTCTCCCGCGAGACGACATGACTCCTGCTGAACTTTCCAGGGCCATTGACAATAAGGCATTCCCCAGCCTGCTCCTGCTTTACGGAGAGGAAACGTATCTGCTCGAGAAAAGTCTGCGTCATCTTCTCGACACGGCTTTGCCCGTTGCCGATCGCGACTTCAATTTTGACAGTCTTTCCGCACGGGATATCCGGGCAGATGCCATCATTGACCAGGCCCGGACCTTTCCCGTCTTTGCCCCCTGCCGCCTGATTCTGATCAAGGACGCCCAGCATCTGTCGGGCGACAGCCTGGATCGACTGGTTCCGTACCTGCAGGACCCATCACCAGAAACCATACTGGTCCTGGTCTGCGATAAAATCGACGGCCGCCGTAAATTTTTTCAGGAATTCAAAAAGCGCGGGGTTCTGGTTGAATTCAAGAAACTTTATGACAACCAGGTACCAGCCTTCATTCGAGAGCAGGCGCGTCATGCCGGTCGATCGTTTACTGAAGACGCGCTGGCCTTGTTCTGCCGAAGGGCGGGCAGCAACCTGCAGGAAATACATGGCGAATTGAGCAAGCTGTTTGCCTACGTCGGAGACAAGAGCCTGGTCGATGTTGCAGATGTGGCCGCGATTGTCTCGGATACCCGGGTAGACAGCGTGTTCGAGTTGACCGATGCACTCGGCATGAAAAAACTGCAGGAAGCCCAGAGATTTCTGGTGCGGATCCTGGAAGAAGGTTCCGCGCCGCTACTGGTGCTGTCGATGATTGTTCGACATTTCAGGCAACTCTGGAAAATTCATGAATTACTGGAATTGAAAACGCCGGAAAAAGAGATTCCTCGGCAGGTTGGCATCAACCCGTACTTTGTCAGCGGGTTGATGAATCAGGCGGGCAGGTTTTCCCACGAACAGTACCGGAA
>NZ_JBFHGD010000204.1:0-5972 GCF_041583255.1 Trichloromonas sp.
CCGCCAGCTCCTCGGGGAGCTGTTCGGCACTCCCGCGCCGGCCGACGGCCACCGCCGCCATGATGTCGAACTCATCGGCCGAGACGCCGAGCACCTCGAACGCCTTCTTGCGGCTGAACCCGGCCATGGCGTGGGCATAGAGACCGAGTCGGCGGGCCTGCAGTGCCAGCGCCATCCAGGCGGCACCGGCGTCGAAGGCCGCGTGCCGGTTGGGTTGACCGGTGCCGATGAAATTCAGCCGGGTCACCACGAAAATCAGCAGAGGGGCGCTACCCGCCCATAAACGATTGCGCTCGACCAGGGCGCTGGCGAAGCGCTCCCGGTCGGCTGCATCGGTAGCGTAGAGAAACAGCCAGGGCTGTTCGTTGTAGCACGACGGGGTCCAGCGGGCCGCTTCGAACAGGGCAGCAATCTGCTCTGAAGAGAGCGGGTCGGACAGCATCGACCGCGGCGACCAGCGGTCGGTGAACATGCTGTCGACCTCGGCCTCAGGGGTGCGCGGGTTATGCAGCGGCTTCTCCATCGGCAATCCTCCATGGACAAAGTTTCAGGGCAATCGAGGTTATGCCGAAAGCTTACTGGGCAAAGACTTGTTTCAGCAGGTCGGTGGTGCGCGCTGCCGGATTGGCCCGGATGCTTTGCTCTTCCTGGGCCAGGGTGGTGAAGAGTCCGTTGAGCCCCTGGTCAGCCACGTAATTATCGAGATCGAAGGTCGATTTTTTAACCAGGGGCAGCGCGTTGTAGGTGCCCATCAGCTGGTTGTACTGCTGATAAAGACCGACCTGGTTCATTTTCTCCTGAATGATGGGCAGGAACTTGGCCCGCAGCGAATCGGACGTCTTCCCGCGGAAATAGTCAGTCGCCGACGTGTCGCCCCCCTTCAGAATGCCCATGGCATCGGTCAGGGTCATCTGCGAGACCGCGTCGATCAGCACCGGCTTGGCCTCCTCGGAGGCCCGCTCCGCCGCCCTATTCATCGCGACCTCCATGGCGTCGACCTGGCCGCCGAAACCGATCGCCCGCAGGGTTTTGGCCATGGTCGACAACTCATCGGGCATGACGATGCGGATCAGGTTATTGTCCAGAAAACCGCCGGGCTGCGAGGTCGAAGCCACCGCCCGCTCGGAGCCGACCGTCAACGCTTCCTTGAGGCCGGCGGCGACGGTCGCTTCGTCCAATCCGCCGACGCTCCCCCCCGTTGTCGACAGGGCACTCAGTACGCTGCCGGCCAGATCGCCCCCCTTCATTTCGGCGCAGCCGGCCACCAGCAGAAGCAGGAACAGGGAACAAAAGCCGAGAACAACCGTATGGTCTTGACGTTTCATGGCAACTCTCCTGTGCGAAAAAGGTAAACATGACGCTCAATTCCAGACGCCGGCCAGCATCGACTGGCAATGGTCGCAGCGCCCGTTATGAAGCGAAACCCGGCCGAGCCTGAAACCGCTGCGCTCCAGCAGCCGCTCGCCACAGCCCGGGCAATAGGTGTTTTCGCCGTCGTCCCCGGGGATATTTCCGGTATAGACGCATTTAAGACCGGCATCCAAACCGATCCGCCGGGCTTTTTGCAGGGTTGCCCTTGGTGTCGGCGGACGATCGGTCATCTGGTAGGTCGGGTAGAAAGCGGAGACGTGCCAGGGGACCTGCGCCCCCAGTTCATCGCGGATGAAGCGGGCGATCAGACCCAGCTCGCCGTCGCTGTCATTGAGCCCCGGAATGATCAGGGTGGTTATCTCGAGCCAGATGCCGAGGCGCCGGTAATCCCGCAGAGTGTCCAGCACCCCCTGCAGCGAGGCGCCGGTGACATCGCGGTAGACGCTTTCTGAAAAGCCCTTGAGGTCGACGTTGGCGGCATCCAGCACCGGCGCGATCCGTTCGAGGGCCTCGGTGGTGATATAGCCGTTGGTGACAAATACATTGCCGAGCCCCGCGGCACGGGCCAAAGTCGCCGTATCCAGCGCATATTCGTAGAAGATCGTCGGTTCGGTATAGGTGTAGGAAATGCTGCGACAGCCCGACTGCTGCGCCTGGCGGACGATCTGCTGCGGCGACAGGGGGCGACCGGGGATCTCCCGGTCGCGGTGCGGCCACTGGGAGATATCCGCATTCTGACAATGGCGACAACGGAAATTGCAGCCGACGGTGGCGATGGAATAACTGGTGGAACCGGGAAGGTAATGGAACAGGGGCTTCTTTTCGATGGGATCGACATGGTCGGCGATCGAGCGGCCATAGACCAGGGAGAAGAGCACCCCCTGCCGGTTTTCCCTGACCCCGCAGAGCCCCCGGTGGCCGTCGGCAATCAGGCAGCGGAAACGGCAGAGCCCGCAACGAACCCTGTTGTCTTCAAGCTTGTCCCAGAACATGGCTTCGTGCATCGACACCTCCTCCGGCATGACCGTAGAGAAGTATAGCAGAAGAAACGCGCCGGGGCGAAGGCTGAGCGCGACATCAGAACATGAAGCGTCGCATGCTGACGTTCAGGAGCAGGCCGGTGCCGATCATGGTGGTGACCATACTGGTGCCGCCATAGGAAAAGAGCGGCAGCGGCACCCCCACCACCGGCAGCAGACCGATCACCATCCCGAGGTTGACCACGATATGCCAGAACAGCATGGCGACCACGCCTACCGCCAGCATCATGCCGAACATGTCGGCGGCCCGACGGGCGATATAGATGCCCCAGATGACCAGAAAGAGGTAGAGGCACAGAAGAACCAGCGACCCGGTAAAGCCCCATTCCTCGGCGAAGACCGAGAAGGCGAAGTCGGTATGACGCTCGGGCAGAAAGGAGAGTTGCGACTGGGTGCCCTGCATGAAACCCGCCCCCCAGAAACCGCCGCTGCCGACGGCTATTTTCGACTGGATGATATGATAGCCCGCCCCGAGCGGATCATTTTCAGGATCGAGAAAGGTAAGAATGCGTTGCTTCTGATAGCCTTTGAGCAAAAACCAGCCGCCGCCGGCAGCTGCAGAGCCTAACAGGACCAGGACGGCCAGGGCCGATCGACGGATGCCGGCGAACAGCGACATGCTACCGCCGATGAACAGAACCAGCATGGCGGTGCCGAGATCGGGCTGCTTCATGATCAGCACGGCAGGCAGCCCGAGCAGCAGGGCAGGCATGACCAGCTGCTTCAGATTAAAACCGCGAAAATGCCCCTGCTGGGAAAAGTATCGTGCCAGGGTGATGATAATAACAATTTTCATGATTTCGCTGGGCTGCAGGTTGAACACCCCCAGGTTGAGCCAGCGGGTCGCCCCCATGCTGGTCTTGCCGAAGAGCAGCACGACAAGCAGCAGCGCCACATTGCCGAAATAGAAAAAAAAGCCGGAATACTCGAGGTGCCGGTAATCGATGGAGCTGACCACCAGGGCGATGGTCAGTCCCATGCCAAGCCAGTAGATCTGCTTGAGATAGATCGGGGTTGCGCTCGTGGCCCAGGAGGACGTGGCGCTGTAAAGGTTCAGGATGCCGATTCCGGCGATCATGCCGACCACCAGCAGCAGCACCCAGTCAAAATGGGTCAATAGCCTTCTGTCAAACATCCCGTCAGTCTCCTTCTGCCCCGCCTTGAGGCGATTGCTGATCCGGGGGCACGTCTCCGGCGACCGGCAAAATCACGCTATCGACCGAGATGGGGGCTTCCTTGTCCAGGGGAGCCCCGAAATACCGGGCAAAGATCTGTTTGGCCACCGGCGCCGCCGCCCCACTGCCACTGCCGCCGTGCTCTACCACGACCGCCAGCGCGATCTGCGGGTTATCGGCGGGAGCATAGCCGACGAACAGGGCGTGATCGCGGAAGCGGTAGGCAATCTCAGCCTTCGGCGTCCGGTCATCCTTGTCCTTGAGCTTGACCACCTGCGAGGTGCCGGTCTTGCCGGCAATCTTCACCGCCTCCAGGCGGCTGCTCCAGGCGGTTCCACCCGGTTCGTTGACCACCGCCTCGATCCCCCGCCGCACCACCTGCAGATCGGCGGACGACAGCTTCGCCTCGTTGATGACCTCGGGAACCATCTGCTCGAGAACATTTCCATCCAGGTCTTCGACGCGATTGACCACCTGGGGCCGCAGCACCGTGCCGCCATTGGCTACCGCGGCCGTCATCACCGCCAGCTGCAGAGGGGTAGTCAGTACGTATCCCTGGCCGATGGAGGCGATGACCGTTTCACCATCGTACCAGCGGGCGCCGTACCGCTTCTTCTTCCATTGGCGATCGGGAATCAGGCCGGACTTCTCCCCCTCGAGAGGAAAGCCGAGCGATCGGCCAAGCCCGAGAGATCTGGCCATGTCGGCGATCCGGTCAATCCCCAGATCGAGGGAAACCTTGTAAAACCAGACGTCGCAGCTTTCCTTGAGAGCTTTTTTCAAATCGGTGCGGCCATGTCCGCCCTTTTTCCAGCAGCGGAAATCACGGTTGCCGAGGGGCATGAAGCCCTGGCAGTCGACCGTGGTCGAGGCGGAAGCCACCCCGGATTTCAACGCCGCCAACGCCGTCACGATCTTGAAGGTCGAACCCGGCGGGTACTGCCCCTGGATGCTCTTGTCCTGCAGGGGATGACGAGAATTCTGCAACAGTTCGATCCATTCCTTGCCGGAAATGCCGCGGGCGAAAATAGCCGGATTGAAGGAGGGCCGACTGACCATGACCAGGACCTCGCCGGTTTTCACATCGAGGACCACGACCGCGCCGGCTTCTTCCCCGAGAGCCGTTTCGGCCGCCTCCTGCAGATCCCGTTTCAGGGTCAGAAAAACCTTGTTCCCCGGCTTCGGATCCTGGGTTTTGAGAATCCGCAGCTCCCGCCCCTTGACATCGACCTCTACCCGTCGCTCCCCCTCAAAACCCCGCAGGTATCTTTCAAAAAGCTTCTCCAACCCGCGCTTGCCGACGAAATCGCCGGAGCGGTAATCGCTGCCGAATGCCTCGCTCTGCAGTTCGTGCTGGGTGATTTCGCCCAGGTAGCCGAACAGGTGCGCGGCCATGTCGCCGTGCGGATAAGCGCGAAACGGCTTGACCTCGACGAGGATGCCGTGGAGATCCACGGAGTTCTCCTGGACTTTCTCCATCGCCTCCCGGCCGACGTCCTCGAGCAGGGGAAGCGGCCGGTAACGGGGCAGGCCCTGCCCTTCCTTCCAACGCAGTTCGAGGTCGCTGACATCAACATCGAGCAGCGTGGAGAGTTTGGTAAAAAGCTCCTGCCGGTCACTGATCTCCTGGCGCAGGGCCGACACGGTAAACGCGGGCCGGTTATCGACCAGCAGGGATCCGTGGCGATCAAAGATGGCACCGCGCGGTGCATCGATCGCCACGTAACGAATCCGGTTGCGTTCGGACAGATTGCGGTAATGCTCTTCATTGAGGATTTGCAAAAACCACAACCGCAAGGCGAAGACGGCGAAGATGCCGACGATGATCAGCGAAGCAACGATGAAGCGGCGCCGCAGCCCGGGAGTTTCTTCGGGAGACGGGTTAAGACTCATAGCGGCTATCGAGCTTGCGCAGCCCGGGCAGGCTCTTGCGCGGCATAAAGGTTCGCTGCAGCCAGACGGTCAAACGCAGCAGGAGCAACGCGGCTATGAAGTTGATCAGGACCTGGGCCGGTGCCTGCCAGGCAATCTGTGGCCAGAAACGCAGCGTCTGGCCAAAGAAGTCCAGGGCGAAAGCGACCATCGCGGATTGCAGGATCGTTCCGGCGACCACCAGCAGCAGGATCAGCGGCGAGCTCTCGGTGTTGACACGGGTTACGATCCCGCGAACGGCAAGAAATATCCCCAACAGGACGAATCCGTTCAGTCCCGGGAAAACGCCGGCCACGCCATCGTAGAACCACCCCATCAGGTAAACCAGCAAGCCACCGCGCAAAGGCTCTTCATGCAGCCCGAGATAGATCACCAGGATCAGGATGAAATCGGGCTTGTAGTTTCCCGGCAGCAACAGCGGCATGAACACCGTCTGCAGGATGACGGCAACCCC